>JAFPYB010000231.1 GCA_017412405.1 Treponema sp.
CATTCAGCAAAATCTCGGCTGGAAAACTCCAAGCGAGGTGGCTGCTTAAACTGTCCTAAATTTTGGGGTCAGTTCAAAGCGATACGAGAAGGAGGGCTGTTAAAAATCCCCCCCCCGCCGGGACAGTTGAATAGTTTTCATAGAATTGCTCCTAGAAATAGAAATATGTATTCCGCAATGGAATAGCATTTTAATTTTACTTCAATCCGGGCGGTTTGTCATTAGTTTCGGCGCAAACTCGCACTGCGACGCTTGGTCGACTGCGCCCACCAACCGCCGCTGGGGCGGAGCGTAGTCGAAGCCCCGCGACCAAGCCCGAGCGGGCAGCACACACCAAGCCCCAGAACAAATCCCACGCTGGCAGCCGCGCGCCAGCCTGGGAAAGTGATACGTTCCGTGTTCAGAATCCATTCTATGGGCAGTCCCCAGACCACGCCCAAGCCGGCTCCCGGCTCCAAGCTCAGGACTAGTTGCCCGCTTGGGCGCCGCCCGCAGCCTACTCGGACTTTGGCTTGGGAACTTCCTCCACGCTCTGCGCGATTCTGAAGCCCAGGAACAAATCGCTTTTCTGAGGCGCTTTGCTGATTCTGTACGTTATCATGCACGCGCCTGAAAGGCTCAGGTAGCCGCCGCCACGGTAGACGCGGACAACGCCCGAGTCGGCGCCCTTCGTGTTCGTCTGCTCGCTGGCAGTGTACTTTGAGAACCAGTCCCAAACCCACTCGAATACGTTTCCGCTCATGTCGTACATGCCTGCCGAGTTCGCCTTCTTAGTACCCACATCCATAGGCTGAAAGCTCTTTCCGTTCCCGTACCAAGCAACATCGGAAAGCTCCGAGGAACCCGCGTACTGGGTTTCGCCCTTTCCGCATCCGCTGGCCGCATACTCCCACTCGGCCTCTGTCGGGAGGCGGAAGCCGTTCGCGCGGAAATTGCAAGCCACGAATCCGTCTATGGCCTCTTTTGACCCCGGCTTGTATTCCCACTTCTCGATGTCGGAAACTCCGTCAACGGTGTAGCACGGCGTTAGCCCCGCAATCATGCTGAGCTTGTTGCAGAAATAAATGGCATCGAACCAGCTCACGCTCTGCACCGGCTTTTTCTTCCCCTTGTGGAGGCTCGGGTTCATCTCCATGACGTACTCGTACAGCTCCTGCGTCACCTCCGTGCTTCCCATCTTGAAGGCAAGGACGTTCACCCTATGCACGGGCTTCTGGTTCGGGGTACCCTTCGTGGTTCCCATCATGAAGCTGCCGCGCGGAAGCTGAACCATGTCCATCATGCGCGGGAAGTCGCTGGAGAACGCCGCCACCTTGGAAATGTCCTGCATGTACACGAGCACGTTCTTCTTAATCTCCAGGTCGTCGTAGGGTGTCTTGATGAACACGTTCTCAAGGCTCACGGGGGACGATTTCTTGACAAGATGGACAGCGCGCGGGACGATTCTCACGCGGCCGCTCCTGAAGGCCTCCCTTGCCTCATCGGACACCTGGGAGAAGGAGAACGTCTCGCTTGCGCGGACAGTCGCCTTTTCAAGAAGAACATTCCCCTCGCTGTCGGTGATGAAAAAATCCACCGAAAAATTAGTGGGCTTGTGGGTTGATGAAAGATTGCGGTCGCCCCTCTCAGAGCCTTCCACACCCTCGCCGATTGTGGCGGCGTACTTGGGCCAGCTGGTCACCATGTCGCTCCACGCCGTTGTGCGGACCTTGTCGTAGCCCGTCGTGAGGATGTCGGCCATGTCCTCGTACTTCGGAAGCCATGTCCATTTGAGGAACGTGCTGTACGCGCTGGATTTCGTCACGGAATCAATCATGACCTGTGAGATTTTCGCGAACTCGAACTGCCTCGGCGAGTGTTCCGTCCAGAATGTCTCGTATTCCGCCTGTATTTTCTTCCAGCCTGCTTTCATTTCGTCGTCGCCGAAAGACGAATAGTCACCCAGCCCCGGGTTTCCCGTCCTGAGCGCGTAGGCAATGTTGCCATAGGCGATGTACGCATCGCACGCCTTCTCGCTCATCTCGGCTTCCATCGCATCCCAGTAGCTTGAAAGGGCGTGAATCCACTGCCCCTCCGCCTCGTATGCCTTCCCCTGCGCAAAAAGCTCCTCGTAGCTCTCCGCCTGTGCAAATCCCAGCACGAGCATGGAGACGACCCCAACAAAAAATTTCTTCATTTCTATATCTCCTCAGAGTGATAATAGAGTTGTTCGGAAAACTGAAGTTTCCGAACAACTCTAATTTTTTCAAAAAAAGCGATGCCCGCACCTGCCGTTTTTCCGCCATGCCGAACAACAAAGCCCATAATCCAAACAGCGGCGCAATCGAAAAGTATCAGCGAAGACACTTCTTGATGTGGACCACCGTGGAAAGGAAAATCAGGCGGCACGTCTGGGCATCGTCCAACGCCCTGTGCGCGTTTCCCCCATCAATCCCAAGCCGCTGCGCCAATGCCTGCAGCGTCCAGTGCCCCGCATCCGGGAAAATCGCCCTGGTGAGCCTGAGCGTGTCTATTGCGGCGTTTCCAAGCTGCGGAAGGGAGAGCCTTTCCATGGCCGCGTTCACGAACCGTATGTCGAACTGCGCATTGTGCGCCACGAGGACAGCCCCGCCGGCAAATTGTGCGAAGCGCGGCATGACCTGACTCTCGGTGGGCATTCCCTGAACCATATCGTCAAAAATGTGGTTCACGGCGGAAGCCTCGGGAGAAATCGGCATGAGAGGGTCCAAAAGCGTCTGGAACGTGTCCATCACCCCGTCCTTCGTGAATTTCACAGCCCCCAGCTCTATGACCCGCCCCACGTCCGCGCTCAGCCCGGTCGTCTCCGTGTCGAACGCGCAGAATACAGCGCCCGAGTCCAAAAGCTCGCCGAATTTCTTGTAATTCGTCAGGATATTGAATTTCTGTGCCATTCAATCATCATACCAAAAATGCAAGATGTTTTCACTTTCACGATGAAGTTTTACATGAAAATCAATTTTTAGAAAAGCACGGTGGTTGAGCTTGTCGTGCAAACTCGCAAAGTATGTCGCGAGGTTGAGGATTTTTCACTTGAAGATTGCCGCAACACTTTGAACAAATTGCTGTATGTATTTGATGTGGCGGGATTGACCAAAATGCAGCTTATTTCTGCAATAAACGACGGTAATTTTACAGACTTGGAAGACCCCATGCAGTGCATACGGTCATTTCGAGAGCCGCAATGATCGTACGCACTGAACTAGTTGGGCATTCCCTTTGCCTGAGTGGGAGCGGACGCTAATTGCCTACCGACCAAGAATCGAACAAATCTGCGATTGGGATGGGATAGGCGACCCGGATTTTCCAGTCAGAAGTTAATTCTCGATCAGTCCAAATTCCATCTCTCTTAATATAATCGCCGTAGCGGGGGGACTCAATTGTGAACACACGCCAGTGATAAGGCCACCCCTTATCTAGCCACAGCGATGATGAAAAATACCAACTACCTGACCAGTAGCCATACCGATTCGCACCCAGTATGACTTTTAGTGCGTTGTCTATTAATTCGTAATTCTTCCCTGCGGCTACCAGTTCATAGATTGACGGCAAAAACCAGCCCTCTTCATATGCTGTACCCGCGAAGTTGTTCTTGCCGTATTCCAGCACATATTTTATTCCGGTAAGCGGGTAATCGCTCAGTTCTTCTATGCCGCTGCCGCGCAACTGCTCTAAATTCATCGTGCCGTCATATTCTGAAAAAACAAACGGGGCTAATATATCCTGTAGGGGAGCTTTATTAGGGCTGCTGGCTAGAAGGGGTAAACGGACCTCCTTCAGCCCCAGCATATATACGGTGTCTTTGCGCCCGAGAATGCCGCCTGTACCTACATAGGCAATCACGCCCACGGGCGGGTTTGAGCTGTCCGCGGTATAGGTTTTGGGAGATGCCAGCGTGCCGTCTTTCAGCACGATTTGCCCCACGATGGTGTCGGTGGATTGTGTGCCCCCATAGAGCGCAATATATTTCCGTATCGCGCTCGCCCGTTTTTCGTCCATGCACAGCTCCCAAATCGGGACGAGGGAATCCTCTTCAAAGTCTATGAGCGCGGCTGTATTCATATTGAGATACTTTTCATCTTGCCATTCTTTCTCGCTGAGTGACAGGTTGGTGCTGCCGCCGAAGCTCTTGACCTTGGTGCTGCAGTACTGGGCGGAGTTTTTTGCCATCTCCTTATAATCCGAGCTTACTTCCGCATCGACGCTTCTCCACAGGCTTTTGTACCCCGCCTTTACGCACGCCGAAACATTGAAGCCTTTTTCAATGCCCGTCGATGTCATTCTCATTGTGTAGTCGCGCCTGCCTCCCATGATGCCTGAGATGATGACATGGGTTCCATAAGCGCTGATGAGTTTTTTGATGCCCGCCTCACCCGCATAGCTGCCTTTTCCGTAAATCGCATCGAACGCGCCGTCGCTCAGATACTGGTTCGTGAATGTTCCGTCTTCGTTCTTGATGACGGCACGGTCTATCATCTCGCTTCGGTCAATCCAGTACGCGCCAAGGCGGGCCTTGTAGTAATAGATGGCGTATTCTTCAGAACCTGTTTCCTTGTAGTTTGAGCCGTAGGAAGCCTTCACCTCGCCCGAAAACTTGTAGATGTTCGCTGAGACATCCGCGCTTATATTGAAACTGTCGGTCAGTTCTTTGAGTGTTTTTCCTGTATAGGTAGTGTACTCTGAATCCGTATGTGCCTGAAACTCAATGGATTTTCCGCGGTTTTCCATTTTCTCCATGCTGATGATGCTGGATTTTTTCACATCATACGGATTTGCCCACGCGCCCGTAAAGATGTCGTAGCCTCGCCCGACATACTGATGGTTCGAGGAAATGACACTGCCAGTCACCAAGCCGCCAGTGAGATTCGTGCCTGTCTGCGTGAGCGTGATTGCCGCAACCTGCTTTCCCGCAGCGTTCAGGACGTGCAGAACGGTGGTGCGGTCTTTGGGCATCTCGGCGGCGGACATGTCGGGGTTTCCTTTTTCGTCGTAGGTCACGCCCGCCCAGAATTCCGCCATGTTGTCCTCGATGTTGAGCGTAATTTTGGTGGTGGTCTCGGTGGTCGCGTCGCTCTTTTCGGTTGAAAGCACCGCCCAAGTGTCATAGTCGCCGTCGTAATATTCTTCGATAGTCCAAGGCACGCTTGCGGTGATTGCGTCGGCGAGCGTCTGCTCCAGATGGCTCAGGGCGGCGAGTTTTTCCGCGTCGTAG
>JAFPYB010000232.1 GCA_017412405.1 Treponema sp.
AAAGTGCGCAGCGTGAAGAAAAGCAGAAGGGCTTGGAGCGCTTGCAGGGTGCGAAGGAGCGAAGCGACTGAGACAAATACCGCTTACCCTGCACCGCGCGGAAAGCCCTGTCTTTTCTGGAAGCGCGCACTTTTTGCGACTGGGGGCCTCGCCAAAGCTGAATGCTATTAACGGCTGTCGTTACTGTATTAAGCAGGAATGAGAAATTGTTTTGATGATAAAAATAGTGGGCATTGGCTCGCAGGGGATTAGTTCTGAGGCTTGGGCTTGGTCGGGGTTGCTTGCAAGTGATTGCTTCTGAGGGGTGAAACTTAGAGCTGGTTCGGGACTGGTCGGGTCGCTTGCAAGGAATTCGTTCTGAGTGCCAAACTCAGAACGAACCCCGGCTCGGCTGCCTCCGCTACTCAGTTTTGTATGAGTTGAATATTGAGTCAAAGTACTTTCTGTTTGGCGTGTAGCTTCCCGCAAAGGCGGTGAGAGTGAAAATCGATTTTGCGCTTTTTCCCAGCGACTTGATTTTCTTGAAATCGTATTTGAACGACTCGTTCACTGAGTCGTAGAACGTTTGCTTAAGCACAATCTCGGAATCCACGAATTCAATTTTCTGCGTGGACCAGTCCGGGTACGAGTTGTCCCCGCCCAGTAGCAACATTCTGAGAAGGTACAGGCTTTCCGAGGCTGAGAAATTGTTCGGGAAGTTCAAGGCCGTTGTGGTAATCATGGCAGAATTTCCCAGCGTCCATACTGCCGGAGACTGCTGTTCCCACTGGGAGTCCAGCTTGAACGTCTGTGTGGCGTAGCCTTCGCTTTCAAGCACGACCGGAGCAGATTTTGATTTCTTGTTCTTGAACTGGTGGTTTTTGTCCACAACCTTGACCGGGATTCCCTCAAAATCGGTGAATGACGTGTCGTCCGACGAAATGAGCCGCCCTGCCGTCATGACCGTGAGAACCGTCTTGTTCTCCGCATTGGTTATCTTGCGCAGGTTGAAAATCGGAACAATTGGGTCGTATTCAAGGTCAACTTCCCCGCCGAACTGGGCGTAATCCTGATGGTCATAGATTTTTTCTTCCAGCGTTTCGATTGTCTGCCGACGCTCTGTCATCTCGTATGCGAAATCGTGGATATAGTTGATGATGTCGGTCTCCTGCTGGGAGCGCGGGAGCGGCTCCACTTTCTCGCCTGTGAATTCGAGCTTCTGCTTGTCTGGGTCAATCGTTATGTAAACCTGCATATCCAGCTTTGGCAGCTGATTTTTTTTGTCGTTGACCGCAGGCGCAATGTAGCGGAATCCGTATGTGGAGTCGCTGTAATAGATGACACCGATGTAAGATTCACGGGAGAAGCTGTAATCTTTGTAGTAGACGAATTGTCCCGGTGTGTCTGGAATGAACGATTTTACGCCTGGAAGCGCAAAAACCCCAATCTGAAAAGAGAAAAATGTTGCAATAAGAAATAATCTAATTTTGTTCATAAACTGCCAATAAATTGCTCGGAGACTAGCATGGTTTTCCGAACAGGACTAATTATCATAGAAACGACAACAAAAATCAATAATCATGATTTTGAGACCACTGTATAAAAAATCAATGCGCCCCATTCTCGTTACATACCAAAAAAGCTCTTTTAAAAAGACGGTTTTTGCTATAAAATAATAGGGTATCTTTAAAAATTGAAGTTTTTAGAGGCTCCCAACAGAAAAGGTGATTATCAATATGGTTCTGAAAATAGTATGTTTTGCAGGCAGCCTGTGTCTCCTCCTTTTTGGAATGAAGCTGATGAGCGAAGGCATTCAACGGAATGCAGGACAAAAACTCCAGTCGGCTCTGGCATTCATGACGGGCAACCGGTTCGTGGGGCTCCTTACGGGATGTATTCTTACGATGATAATACAATCCTCGGGTGCAACAACTGTCATGCTCGTCTCGTTCGTGAACGCTGGGCTTTTGACGCTGGAGCAATCCGTGGGTGTCATTTTTGGTGCGAACATCGGAACCACTGTTACCGCATGGATTGTTGCCCTCTTCGGTTTCAATTTCAAGATTGAGGCTTTTGCCATTCCCATATTCGGGCTTGGCTACGTCTTCACCATCGTCAAGCGGTTGAAGAATTATCAGGGCGTGGGCCAGGCTCTCATGGGGTTTGCGCTTTTGTTCATCGCGCTGGGGCTTTTGAAGGATGCCTTCCAGATTTCCCCCGAGCATTTGGATTATTTTGTGAAAATCCAGAGCTTAGGCACGGTGAGCCTGTTCTTTGCGGTCATTGCCGGAATCATTTTCACGGCTCTCATTCATTCCTCCAGCGCAATGACCGCCATTGTGCTGACTATGGCGAGCAACCACGCCGTTTCCTGGGAATTCGGCGCGGCAATGGTCATCGGAAGCGAAATTGGCTCAACGATTGATTCAATCATGGCGGCGGCGGGAACAAAGGCGAACGCAAAGCGCACGGCGTTGATTCACGTCATGTTCAACGTGGCGACCGTGGTGGTGGCCCTCATTTTCTTTGAGCCGTTCCTGGATTTCATCGACTTCATTGTGCCGGGAACAATCGAGTCAAACATCATCTATCATATTGCCGCGCTTCACACTTGCTTCAAGCTCTTGGGAACAATTCTGTTCATTCCGTTCACGCGCCAAATTGCGGCTCTCACAAGAAAAATCATCAAAGACGACAAAGAAGAAGAAACATCTGTTTACCATCTTGAATTCAGCGAGAAGACTGCGCGGGAAACACCTGAAACAATCGTGTTCAATGCCCAGAAGGAAATCGCGGATTTTACCGATGTTGTGGTGGAAATGTTCGATGCGCTCCAAATCGGAATCAAGAGCATTGACGAGCGTTTCATAAAGGAAGAATTCGTTACAATCGAAAGGCTGGAGGGCTACACCAACCAGATGTACGAGCAGCTCACCCATTATCTTGTGCGCTGTTCCACCCTTTCCATCAGCAGCCAGTCCCAGGAAAACGTGAATTTGATGATTCAGATTTCCGAGGAGCTTGAAAGCATGGCGAACGGCTGTCTTTCCATTGCGAACCAGCTCAAGAAGGCCGTGGAGAAGGAGATGCCCTTCCGCGCGGAGGATTTGGACAGGCTTCTTCCGTACTTTGAGCTTTCGCGCCAGCTGCTCCAGTTCATCTACAAGAACGTTTCAAAAATCGAGCGGCTTTCAAAAGACCAGTTCGAGTTCGCTTCCGAGCTTGAAAACCAAATTGACGAGGAGCGCAGGAACTTGAAAAAAATCGCCCGCAAGCGTCTTGAAAGCGGAGCTGATGTAAAGGCGGAACTTTTGTATCTTGATATTGTTCGGCAAATCGAAAAACTCGGCGACCGCTGTTTCGACTTGGCGGACGATTTGGAAAAGCGATAGACCTGCTCGGCGGGGCGGCTTGGCTGCCTGCGTGGAGTTTTATGGGAGGATTTGATGTACGAGTCTGGTGAAGATTATTTGGAGGCGATTTTGCGCCTGCAGCTTGAAAACGGTTTCTGCCGCTCTGTTGATGTTGCTCACAAGCTTGGCGTTTCCAGGCCGAGCGTGAGCCGGGCGGTGAATCTCCTTGAAAAAGACGGCTATTTGGAATTTTCCGTGGGAAACATGATAAAGCTCACCGAAAAGGGGCAGGAAAAGGCGGAGGACATTTATTCGCGCCACAAGCTCTTGACCGCGTTCTTGCAGAAAATCACGGGGCTGCCCGAAGACCAGTGCGAGGAGAATGCCTGCCGAGTTGAGCACGACATTGACGCTGATGTTGTTGTTGGAATTACAAAATGGCTTGAGGCGCACAAGGACGATTAGACGAAAAGGGGCTGTTTCATCATTGTAAATTGTGAAACAGCCCCTAATCTATGTGAACGGTTGCCGGCTTTGCCTTGACGCAACCGAAAAAAAAGGAGATGCGCTTTGCATCTCCTATAGGCGTCTAGCAGAGTCGAACTGCTCATGACGGTTTTGCAGACCGCTCCCTTACCGCTTGGGTAAGACGCCGTATAAAAGATAATATATCTTAAATACTATTTTTTGTCCAGCACCCTAGTTTACTTTAGTGTTGAAAATTTGACTTTTTGTGTCGGCAAATTTCTCGATTTTTGCGATTTCTTTCTGCCAATACTCCGCCTCGGTCTTTGTGGTGTACGGTCCGACGCGCACACGGTACATCATCGTGCCGTTGGCATCAACGGTGAACACTTCCGTGGGGATTTTGTTTGATTCAAGCACGCTGCGCGCTTCGTCCGCATTCTTCTTGCTTGAATATGCCGCCGCCTGAACCCAGAATTTGTCCTGGGACGTTGAAGAAGATTTTGCCACGCTCTGTGATTTTGTGCTTGGGGCTGTGGACTTGGGCTTTGCGCTTGCAGTTGATTTTGACGTGCTTGCGGGCTGCGTCGTTTTTGCGGCCGGAGCTTGCGCGACTTTTTTTGTTGTCTGGGGAGCTGAAGCCGAGTCTTGGGATTTTGCGGAGTTCTTGCTGATTTTTGATTCCGTGTACTCGTTTTTTGCGGAAACATTCGACATCGCAGCATGAAGTCCCTGCAAATCGACTGTCTTTGTGTCCGTTGAGTAGACTGTCGTGTTGTCTGTGACTACGGTGATGTGGTCAGCCTTGATGGGGGACTCAAAGGGATTCTGCTGGATTGAGGCATTGTCCGTGCTTGAGACTTTTGCCACGGCAACGGCAGAAGAATTGTCTGGTGCCGTGAGTGCGGATGATGTATCTGAAGACTGTGCGGCATCTGTTGTTGTAGATGCGTCGGCGAGTGCGGATGCAGTTGGATTTGTGGCTTCGTCCCCAACTTTCGGCGTGCTTATCCAACCGATGTTCGAGTCAAAGCTTGCCGGCTTGACGGTCCTTGTCTGCATTGACGGGGAGTACAAGATAAGTGCTGCCCCGATGACGACAAGAAGGAAGATTCCCGTAGCGGCAATAATCCATAAAGTTCTTTTCTGTTCCATTTTTTTAACCTCACTTTTTGAGTATCGGTAATTGATTTTTTGGGTTTAGCAAAAAAGAACAGTGGAACGACGGAGAAGATACACATTGACAAAACAATGTAAAAAAAACGTAACTAATAGAGGAAAAGAATCTTTCTTTTGAAAAACCTCATTGTTGTTGTGGTTTTTTATGGTAAATTCGGGGGGTTTATGAAAAAAATGGCTTCTGCATTGTTTATGCTTTGTGCGTTCGGTACTGCTTTTGCGCAGAACAAGGAAATTGAGCGGGCGGTTCGCGTGAAAACTGACTCCGCTTTTCAGGATGCAATCCGCGTGTATGAAGTTGAGCGGAAATCAGAGACAATAGGCTCTTATTCTTCCACAACAATCGAATACATGATAGAAAACCGCGCCAATAGGATTCTTGAGGGGGAATTTGAATTTCCGCTTCAGGACGGAGAGTCTGTTGCGGGCTTTGCCCTGGACATAAACGGCACCATGCGCGATGCGGTTGTTGTCGAAAAGCAGAAAGGACGGCAGGTGTTTGAAGAAATCGTGCGGCGCGGCGTTGACCCAGGGCTGGTGGAGAAAACCGAAGGAAACAATTTTAAGACGCGGGTTTATCCGCTTCCGGCAAACGGTGTGCGCCATCTTCGCGTGAAGGTGGAAAAAGAGCTTGCTTTCGACAAAATTCCTGAGAGCGCGAAAAGCACCGTGTTCACCCAGACAATCGGGAAGAACACCTATTTCAGTTTCTATGAGCCTGTGGAGCCGTTGGTCAATGGGGCAAACAGGACTGTGCGCTCGGTGACGGTATTGTTCGACGTGTCTTCTTCTGGAAAGAACAGGGACATCGCAAAGGAAATAGCTTTTCTCAAAAAATACATCGAAGTCAACGGAACGGCAGAAGTTAATGTGGTCACGTTCAGCGCGGGAGTGAACGAGTTAAAATCCTTTGGCTCGAATGCGGCTTCCATGACGGAGCTTGAAAAATTCCTCAAGAACCAGGCTTTCGATGGTGCCACCGACTTGCGAATCAATGTGAGCAAAGTGTCATCCGACGAGATTCTGCTTTTTTCCGACGGTCTTGACAACTGGAAAAATGCTGGGGAAAGCGACAGCGTGAGCTTTGAGGGCAAGACTTCGCTCAAAATTCATACAATAAATTCGTCCAAGTCGGCGAATTTCACTCGGCTCAAAAAAATTGCGAACGAGACGAACGGCGTTTTCGTGAACTTGGCCGACACCGATGTTCCGGCTGCAGTTCTGAGCGTGGCTTTCAATCCCATGCGCGTCATGGGAGTGGAGTTCAACGCGAAGGAGATGACCGACGTGTTCCCCGCAAAGGGGACGGCAGTTTTAGGCGGCGTGTCTGTGTCGGGAATCTTGGTGAAAAAGAGCGGGCTTCTCAGGATTATGCTCGGGCGCGACGGTGTTGTGGAACGGACGATTGAGCGGACTGTGAGCGCGGTGGATTCAAAAGAATCTGAAAACATTGTGCGCATATGGGCGATGAAAAAAATCGCGGAGCTTGAAATTGAGCCTGAGGAAAACAAGGAGCAGATTCTCAAATATGCGAAAGAGTATTCAATCGTGACGAATGAAACATCGCTCATTGTGCTGGAAAATGTGAGCGATTATGTGCGATACGGAATCGTGCCGCCACAGGAGCTTCGTGCTGAGTATGACAGGATTGTTTCGCGGCAGAACCAGTCCAAGCCGTCTGTTTCCACGAAAATTCCGGATATTGTGTTCACAAAATTTGAGGAATTCAAGAAGTGGTGGAAAAAGACCGCGGAGGATTTTGAGGAAGATGCGAAGGAAAAGCCGGCTGCAAAGTCGGTGACGCGCCGCCTCATGACGCGGAATGCCCCGATGGTGGCTGATGGTATGGTGGAAAATCTGGAAATGGGCACGATGGAGGTGGAATCCGTGCAGATGATGCGCATGGCTGCGGCTCCAGCACCAATGGCTTCGGCAAAAATGGCGGCGGGCGCGGCGGCTCCCAAGAGCGCACCTGCAAGCACAACCGGCGCGGAGAGCGGAAAGCAGGCTTCGGTTGCGCTTCAGGCATGGAGTTCCAATGCGGACTACATTTCTGTCCTCAAGAAGACTGCCACCGAAAAAATGTACGCCGCGTACCTTGAGCTTAAGAAGAGCTACGAGAATTCGCCGGCGTTCTACATGGAAGTGTCGGACTATTTTGCGGAAGAGGGCTTGCAGGCGGAATCGGTGCGGATTCTTTCAAACCTTGCGGAGCTGAACCTTGAGAACACTGACATTCTCCGTGCGTTGGGAAACAAGCTGGTGGAGCGCGGTTCCTATGGCTCTGCGGTGTTCATCTTTGAGAAACTCACAAAGCTCAGGGGCGAAATCCCGCAGTTCTTCCGCGATTTGGCTCTTGCTGCCGAATTGAACGGAGACAGTCAGAAGGCAATCGATGCGCTCTGGCATGTGGCGAGCCGCAACTGGGATGCGCGCTATGCGGAGATTCAGCAGATTGCGTTGAATGACATGAATGCAATCATCGCCAACGCCTCAACCCGGCGGCTTGATTTGTCAAAAATCGACTCTGCGCTCATGGAGAACTTCGACATGGATGTGCGCATTGTCCTTACATGGAACACCGACGATTGCGACGTGGATTTGTGGGTGACCGACCCGAACGGCGAGAAGTGCTTCTACGGGCACAAGCAGACGCTTTTGGGCGGCAGGATGTCCAGGGACTTCACCCAGGGCTACGGACCCGAGGAGTTCTGCATCAAGACTGCAAAGAGCGGCGTGTACAAGATTGAGGCGAACTACTTTGGAAACCGCCAGCAGAAAGTGCTGCAGCCTGTCATTGTGCAGGCGGAGGTGTACACGAACTTTGGCCGCGCGAACCAGAAGAAGCAGGTTCTCACGCTCCAGCTGGACGACGTGAAGCAGACGTTCTTTATTGGCGACGTGGAGTTTTAGGACGTGGCGCAGTCGTGGGGAAATTCCTGCGGCTGTGACTTGCGTTGCATTTTACCACTGGGATTCTTCCGTTTTCCTGCTTTTCTTTCTTTTTTCCCTCTTGACCAAAATCAGCGGGTCGGGTATAGTAAGAATCACATCAAGGGCGATGTACAAATTCATTTTTTGAACTTGTACATCGCTTTTTTTATTGGAAAATTTTTTTTGGAGGCATGATATGACAAACGTACCGGAACTTTTTGGGGCTATGGTATTCAACCAAAAAGTCATGAAGGACAGGCTGCCGAAGGAAACGTTCAAGGCACTCAAACGCACGCTGGACGACGGTGAGCCGCTTCAGCTTGATGTTGCCAACGTTGTGGCGCACGCAATGAAGGAATGGGCGATTGCGAAGGGCGCGACGCACTTTGCTCACTGGTTCCAGCCGCTCACCGGAATAACGGCGGAAAAGCACGACAGTTTCATCAATCCGCAGGACGACGGCACTGTTATCATGTCGTTCTCCGGAAAGGAGCTTGTGAAGGGCGAGCCTGATGCGTCATCGTTCCCCTCGGGCGGTCATCGTGCCACGTTCGAGGCGCGTGGCTACACGGTCTGGGACCCAACGTCGTACCCCTTCGTGAAGGAGCACACGCTCTGCATCCCCACGTCTTTCTGCTCGTACACGGGCGAGGCGTTGGACAAAAAGACGCCGCTCCTCCGCTCAATGGAGGCTTTGGACACGCAGACAAAGCGCATTTTGAAGCTCTTCGGGAAGAACGTCAAGCACGTTGCCACCACCGTGGGACCTGAGCAGGAGTATTTTATTGTTGACCACGACTTGTGGCTCCAGCGCAAGGACATCCGCATGACGGGACGCACTCTTTTCGGCGCGAAGCCCAGCAAGGGTCAGGAGATGGACGACCAGTATTTTGCCGCGCTCAACCCGAGAATCGTCAAATATATGGAAGATTTGAACGAGACTTTGTGGAAATACGGGATTTTGTCAAAGACCGAGCACAACGAAGTGGCTCCGGCGCAGCATGAGATGGCCCCGATTTTTTCCACCACGAACCTTTCTGTTGACCAGAACCAGCTTACTATGGAAGTCATGAAGAAAGTCGCCAAGCGGCACGGATTGGAATGCCTTTTGCACGAAAAGCCTTTTGCTGGTGTGAACGGAAGCGGAAAGCACAACAACTGGTCAATGAGCACGAACGAGGGAGAGAACCTTTTGGAGCCGGGAAACACGCCGGAGTCCAACGCGCAGTTCCTCCTCTTCCTCACGGCAATCTTGAAGTCTGTGGACGAGAACCAGGATTTGCTGAGAATCTCTGTTGCCAGCGCGGGAAACGACCACCGCTTGGGCGCGAACGAGGCTCCTCCTGCAATCATCTCCGTGTACTTGGGGGACGAGCTTTACAAGGTCTTGGAGGCAATCAAGGACGGAAAGCCATATTCGCCCGACAAGGCCGAAAAAATGACAATCGGCGTGAGCGTCCTTCCGCCAATTCCGAAGGATTCCACAGACCGAAACAGAACGTCGCCGTTCGCGTTCACGGGAAACAAGTTCGAGTTCCGCTCTTGCGGTTCTTCGCTTTCGATTGCAGGCCCCAACACCACGCTGGACGCAATCGTTGCCTACACGCTCAAATCGTTCGCCGATGAGCTTGAGAAGGCCGGTGATTTTGAATCGGCATTGAACGCGCTCATCGAACGCGAGGTTAAGGCGCACTGGAGGATTGTGTTCAACGGAAACGGCTACGACGACGCATGGAAGGCGGAGGCCCACCGGCGCGGGCTTTTGGAGCTGAAAACTACTCCCGATGCCGTGGCGCGCTACCTTGACGAGAAGAACATCAAGCTTTTTACGGAACTTGGCGTTTACACGAAGGACGAGATGGAGGCGCACTACGAGACAAAGCTTGAAAAGTATGCGCAGGTTCTGAACATTGAGGTTCAGACAATGCTGGAGATGATTTCAAAGGACATTCTTCCGGCAGCGTACAAGTACATTCAGGCTGTGTCAAAGACTGTAATCGATTTGAAATCGGTTGTGCCTGGGGCAAAGGCGGCGAGCGGAACGGCTCTCCTTTCCAAGCTGGATGCGCTCACGGACAGTCTTGCGGCAAAGGCGGACGAGCTTGCGTCAAAGCACTTGGCGGCGAAAGGCGCGGGCAACGTGATGCAGGTGGCGCGGGCATATGTTGATTCGGTCATTCCTGCAATGACGGAAGTTCGGGCCGTCGCGGACGAGATTGAGCCGCTTCTTGGCGAGGAATACAAGCCGTATCCTAGCTACGAGGATTTGTTGTACAGAGTCTAGTTTTGTAAAAAAGATTTAGCACAATGACGTGCATATTCGTGGAAGAAAATTCTTCTATGGGTATGCACGTCTTTTTTTTGCCATGAAGGAGGCATTTATGGATATATCAAGCATTACCGAAACGCTCTCGGGAACGATTTTCGGCGTGTGGTTCTTGGCGGGCGCGGCGCTCGTTTTTTGGATGCAGGCGGGGTTCGCCATGGTGGAGGCGGGATTCACCCGTGCAAAGAACACGGGCAACATCATCATGAAAAACCTGATGGATTTCTGCATTGGAACGGTCATGTGGTTTTTGATTGGTGCATCGTTCATGCTCAGTTACACTGACCCGGCCACGGGCCAGGTGTCAACGGGGATTTGGTCTGTCATTGGAAAGCCGGGGTTCTCCGTGTTCTCCCAGTACGCGAGTTTCGATTTTTCAAACTTCGTGTTCAACCTTGTGTTTTGTGCCACTACGGCTACAATCGTTTCCGGCGCAATGGCAGAGCGAACCAAGTTTTCCACGTACTGTCTTTACTCTGCGATAATTTCGGGAATCATCTATCCAATTGAAGCGCACTGGGTTTGGGGCGGCGGATTTTTGGCGCAGTGGGGATTCCACGACTACGCAGGCTCCAACTGCATCCACATGGTAGGCGGAATCTGTGCGCTCATCGGGGCGGCAATGCTCGGCCCGCGTCTTGGAAAGTTTGTGCGGACAAAGGGCGGCAAAGTGACGAAGGTGAATGCGTTCCCGGGCCACAACATCACGATTGGCGCATTGGGCGTGTTCATTCTGTGGTTCGGCTGGTACGGCTTTAACGGAGCTGCCGCCACGGACGTTCCGACGCTCGGCTCTGTTTTCCTCACCACGACTGTCGCTCCTGCCGTTGCCACGGTGACGTGCATGATTTTCACTTGGATAAAGTACGGAAAGCCCGATGTTTCCATGTGTTTGAACGCTTCCCTTGCGGGGCTTGTGGCAATCACCGCGCCCTGTGACGTGACGGACTGCACTGGGGCTGCCGTCATCGGCATTGTTTCTGGGCTGCTTGTCATTTTCGGCGTGTGGCTTCTTGACCACAAGCTCCACATTGACGACCCGGTTGGCGCGGTTGCGGTTCATATGTGCAACGGAATATGGGGAACTGTTGCCGTGGGACTTTTTGCCACCCAGTCCGCGCCAGGCTTTGCGGTTGCAGGAATAAAGGAGGGGCTTTTCTACGGCGGCGGTTTGGAGCAGCTGGGATTGCAGGTCATGGGAATGCTCATCACGATTTTGTGGACTGTGGTGACGATTTCCATTGTGTTCTTTGTCCTAAAAAAGACGATTGGGCTTCGCGTGTCGGCGGAGGAAGAAATCATCGGTCTTGACAAGCTGGAGCATGGGCTTGACACGGGCTACGCGGGATTCGCCATTTCTTACACTGCCGAGGAAATCCAGGAGGCTCGGGAGAACCATGTGACGCTTCCTGTGAGCGAGAGCGTTCCTGTTGTTCGCGTGAGCGAGGAGCACTCCGACAAGAAGATGACAAAAATCGAAATAATCACTCGGCAGACCAAGTTCAATGCGCTCAAGGAGGCGATGAATGAAATTGGAGTGACGGGAATGACTGTTTCAAACGTGATGGGATGCGGCTTGCAAAAAGGCGCGAACGAGTTCTACCGAGGAATCCCGGTCGAAATCAACCTGCTTCCGAAAATCCGCGTGGACATTGTGGTGTCAAAAGTTCCTGTGGAGCGCGTGATTGATGCTGCCCGCAAGGCTCTGTACACTGGCCACATCGGCGACGGAAAGATTTTCGTCTTGGACGTGGAGAACGTGGTCAAGGTGCGCACTGGCGAATCAGGCTACGATGCGCTTCAGGGCGACGATGAGCGATGATTCGGTTTGTTGATTTGATTTGATTTCCGTCCGTTTTGTGGCGGGATTCTATGTGTGCCTCCGTGCGTTTTTTCTAACCCCGACGCGCGGAGGCTTTTTTGTCCTTTCACTGCGCAAATAGTCTGGATATATAAAAATAACCAAAACTGATAATATGAATAATGCCAGAGCAAGGGTATGATTAGACCTATATTGGACGAGTTTGGAAACTGGTGGCAAACTGCACGATTTCCGAACAGGTCTGCTTTATCAGAGAGGTGAAAAATGGACGAAAGGGTTCTTACAATTCAGGACATTTCATGTGTGGGACAGTGCTCCATCACGGTGGCGCTCCCTGTTATTTCCGCGTGCGGAATTGAGACCGCGATTCTGCCAAGCTCGGTGTTGTCCAACCACACGGCTGGGTTTTCGGCGTGGACGTTCCGTGACCTTACCGATGACATGCCCCTCATTCTTGACCGCTGGCTCAAGGAAAGTGTGACGTTCAGCGCGTTCTACACGGGCTATGTGAGCAAGGCGCAGATTCCCCACATACGCCAAATCATGGAAAAGACGGCGCGGCCGGGTGCGCTTCGCATCATAGACCCGGTGATGGCGGACAACGGAAAGCTCTACCCGGGCTTTGACGACGATTTTCCGTCCCATATGCGCACGTTGTGTGATGGCGCGGACGTGATTCTGCCCAATCTTACCGAAGCGGCGTTTCTTCTTGGAAAACCCTATGTCGGCTCGGGCTATGACCGCGCGTATATCGAAAATCTCGTGGCTGAACTGCACGGGCTTGGGGCAAAGAACGTGGTGCTCACCGGCGTTTCCTTTGAGGAAGGCAAATTGGGCGTGGCGTGCTTTGACGGAAAAAAGACCGACTACTACTTTACCCCGCGCCTTCCAGTTTCCATGCACGGAACGGGCGACGCATACGCCTCGTCCTTCGTGGGCGCGCTCCTCCGCGGAAAATCCGTTCTGGAGAGCGCGAGCATCGCCGCGGATTTTGTCGTGGAGTCGATAAAAAAGACCCAAGGCGACACCGACCATTGGTACGGCGTGAAATTTGAGAAGGCGATTCCTTATCTGGTCAACAGGCTCGGGTTTACTTCCTGATTTCGCCCACAAAGCTGCTGATTTTGTCCAGCGCAATCTTGATTTTGTCTATGCTCGTGGCGTAGCAGCAGCGTATGTGGCCTTCGCCGCCAAGCCCGAACACGCTTCCGGGAACGACGGCGACATTGTGTTTTTGGAACAGCTGCATTGCGAATTCCTCAGACGTAAGCCCAGTTGACGAAATATCGGGGAACATATAGAACGCGCCAGTCGGTTCCGGGACGGGAAGGTTCATGTCGCAGAATGCCTTGTACATCAAGTTCCGCCGCTGCTGGTATGAGACGCGCATTTTCTCAACGTCCTTCCAGCCGTGCTTGAGGCCTTCCACCGCCGCGTACTGGGAAAAAATCGGGGCGCAGATTGTGTTGTAGCCGTGGAGCTTCACGATTTGTCCCAAAAGGTCTGATGGCGCGGAAATCCAGCCAATTCGCCAGCCCGTCATGGCGAAGGATTTTGAGAATCCGTTCAGGATGATGGCGTAGTCCTTCATGCCCGGGAACGAGCCGATGGAGACGTGTTCGGCGTTGTCGTAAGCCAGCTCGCAGTAAATCTCGTCGGAAATGCACCAGATTTTGTTCTCCACCACGACTTTTGCGATTTTCTCAAGCTCCTCTTTCGGAATCATTGTCCCCGTAGGATTGTTCGGGCTGCACATCATGAGGGCCTTTGTCTTTGGCGTGATTGCCGCCTTGATTTGCTCCGCCGTGGGGTAATAGCCGTTCACGCTGGAATCAATCGGCACGACATTTGCCTGTGTCAGCTCCGCAAGCGGCGTGTAGTTCACATAGCACGGCTGCACCACGATGATTTCGTCCCCGGGGTTCAAGATGGCCCTGAGCACCGCGTCCACGCCCTCGCTTGCGCCCACCGTAATCAGCACTTCGTTCTTGGGGTTGTAGAACATTCCGTAGTGTTCCATGTATTTTGCGATTTCTTCCCGAAGCTCTATCAGGCCCCAGTTCGACGTGTAGGATGTGTGTCCCTTTTCAAGATGGTAGTATGCTTCCTCGCGGATGACCCACGGGGTAGGAAAATCAGGCTCTCCCACCGAAAGTGAAATCACGTCGTCATGCCCAATGAGCATCTCAAAAAACTTGCGGATTCCGCTTGGCGGAATGTTCATCATCGATTTTGAAAATTTGTCCGGTCTATCATTCATTTTCATTACCCCAGAATTAGGAATATATTTTTAATACCTATGCATAAAATTTGAGCATATTTTTTCCAAAATGCTTTTGCCACTCAGAACAAATCAAAAAGAATTGGTCAGACACAATTTTCAGAATATTATTCAGTTGATGTTCAGGTATGCGACTGTTGTTATTAGCAAGAATACAGCCACCAGTTGATGTGAGCCAAACCTTTGTTGCATTTGGAACTGGATTTCCTTTTGCGACATGAATATGCACAGGCTCGCAATTTTCATTTGACCAAAAATAGATTGCATAACTTCCTATTTTGAAAATGCTAGGCAACTTGGCTTCCCCCATTTGCAGCAAATTCAAAAATCGTGTGAGCATTGTGATGCAACAATTCTGTAAAGAAAGCTATTTCTTCATCAGAAAATCCATCATTAAAAAGCCATTTGT
>JAFPYB010000233.1 GCA_017412405.1 Treponema sp.
CCGCTACTGGTCGCGTAATGTCATTCCAGATTGGTGCGAACATGGATCAGAACACTCGCGTTTATGTTGGTACTATGACTGCACAGGCTCTTGGTCTTAGAGGCGCTCAGGGTTCTGAAGAGCAGATTGCAATCTCTTCACCAGAGAAGGCAAATGTTGCTATCGGAACTTTGGATAACGCTCTTAAGATTGTTTCTAAGCAGAGAGCTGACCTTGGAGCTTATCAGAACAGATTTGAGAAGGCTTCTGAGGGTGTTGCCATTGCAGCTGAGAATCTTCAGGCTTCTGAGTCACGCATCCGCGATACAGATATGGCTGCTATGATGGTTGAGTACACAAAGAACCAGATTCTTACACAGTCTGGTACAGCTATGTTGGCTCAGGCAAACAGCCAGGCACAGAACGTGCTTCCGTTGCTTCGCTAGTATAGCAAAAAAATGGTGGTTCGGTTGAGAGACTTCTGGATGTTGTCTTTTGATTGAATTAAAGTGGAAGAGAGAGGTGCGCCCCTCTTTCTTCCCTGTTTTTTTAGGAGGAACCCATGGAAGCTATTGTTAGTTCATTGGGACGAAATTTGGCAACGGATGGTCACTTGTCGTTAAAAAACTCCAGTTCAGCATCAACGATGAAAGGGGCTACGGAAAGACCTGTTGCTGATGCAAAACATGTGATACAAGACATTACCAAAAGTATTGCCCAAGTAAAAGAAGATGCTGAGAAGATGGAAAGAGTTTCGGACATCGTGTTGGGGCAGAAAATTCGTTTCACTGTAAATCAAGAGTTGGGGCAGGTTGTTGCCGCGATTGTTGATCCGCAGACAAATCAAGTCATCAAGGAGATACCTTCCGTCGAACAGCAAAAAATCAGGATGAAATTAAGAAAAACGACAGGTTTGTTATTCGATATGACAGTTTGATTTTTTTTATGACGGGATAGAATTGTTATGGCAGAAATATCAATACCTGGTGTCAGTGATAAATATAAAACAAATGACTATATTGATGCATTGATGCAGAAAGAGAGAGTTCCGCTCAATCATGAGCAGGAATCTCTCGACAGGTACAAAGAGCAGCAGAGTGCTTGGAGAGATGTTAATCAGAAAATGTCGTCTCTGCGAGAGAGTTCTCGTACGCTCTACTCTTTTGAAAATCCGTTCAATAATAAACTTGCTTCCTCATCCGATGAAAATGCTATTGATGCTACAGCAGGCCGTGATGCCTCATATGATACATACAAGGTTGATGTCGTAAAAGAAGCTACGGCTGATAAATTTTTATCCGTGGAACTGGAAAAGAATTCCACTGTTCCGTCTGGAAAATACACCTTTCAAGTCGCGGAAAAAACTATCTCATTCAATTGGAAAGGTGGAAAAATAAATGACTTTATAACGTCCTTGAACAAACGGGGCAATAATACGATAAAAGCTTCTCTTGTTGGTGTGAGCGGGAACAAGTATGCCTTGATGATTGAGGCATTGAAGACTGGTTCGGAGAGCAATCTTGTTTTCAAGGACGATGCGTTGAAATATGCGCTCCAGAATGGAATCGTCGAGAAAAACCAGAAGGATTTCACTGCTTTCGGCTTGAGTTTGGAGGAGTTTGAAAATCCCCATGTTGAAGAAGTTGTGCCTGAAAATGATCAGGCTGGTATGCCGAAGTTCTCAACAAAACAGGTCTCAATCGTAAAAACGAATGATACGGAGAAAGACAACAGAACTGTCATTCCGCCACGGAGTGGTTTGGAAATTGCAATCGACGAGAGCTTGTTGTCTTCCCTATCCGAAAAAATAGAATTTAGATATTCAGTCAATGCTGTTGAAGACATAACAGATGAATTGAATGCACGAAGGACGACACGTCCTGAGCTGCCGGATTCTGGAAGTGCTTCTTTCGAGCAGCTTTCGATTCTCAATGAGTCCAGCGAAACGGAACTGCCTCCTGTTTCGGATACACCGCTTACGCCAATCAGCGGGGAGGTTGATTTTTTTGTCCGAAATGCTGACGGCAGCGAGACAAAAATCGAAAAAACTAATTTTGCAGAAAACCAAAATGGTGAAATCGAGGTTGCTGTTTCCAAAGCCGATTATCCCGAGATAAGCGGTCTTGTAGTGCGAAATCGGAATACCGATTCTGAAATATTGTTGTCCCCGTTCTTTGCATATGATGAGAGCAAAATGCAGGATTACGTTCCTGTCCATGCGGTGAGCAAAGCGGGGGACGCGGTGATAAAATACGAGGGAATTACGATTACTCGCCCAACTAACAAGATTGACGATGTAATTCCGAACGTGACATTGAATGTAAAACGTCCCACTGATAGGACTGCGACTATAACAATCAATCCAGACAAGGATTCTGCAAAGAATGCGTTGATTCAGTTTGTGGGAAGCTACAATCAAGTCATCGCCGAGATGAACATATTGAGCGACAACAAGCCCGAGATTGTCACGGAGCTTGATTATTTGTCGCAGGAAGAGCAGGAAGCGGCGAACAAAAAACTCGGAATGTTCCAGGGGGATTTTTCTTTGACGAACGGAAAATCAACTATGAGGAACATTGTGACTGCAAATTACAAGTGGTCTGACGAGGCGATTTTTACCATGCTGAACCAAATCGGGATATCAAGTCGCGCTTCAGGTTCCTCTTCCGGGTACAATGCAAGCCAAATGCGCGGCTATCTTGAAATCGACGAGAAAAAGCTGGATTCTGCTTTGGATGAAAATCTGGATCAAATAAAGAATCTGTTCGGGTACGATGCCGATGGCGATTTGATAATTGATTCTGGTATTGCATATGCATTGGACAAGCAACTCACTTCTTGGGTTCAGACAGGCGGAATCATTGCAAACAAGAATTCTGCTTTGGCAACTAAGATAACTGCTTCCGAAACCAACATCAAAAAGCTGGAGTCTCAGCTTGATGGAAAAGAAGCTCAGCTGAGGCAAAAATATGGACACATGGAGGGAACTCTCAACAGTCTGAATGCCCAGTCCAACACTATTAACAATTATTTTAATAGTGGCAATAAAAATCAATAATGAAAAACAAGGAAATCTCTTATGGAAATATATGCGAATGGCAACAAGCTTGATATAACGTTGGAGCAGGAAAAAACGCTGGGTGATTTGTTCAAATCGTTTGAGCAGGAATGTGCAAAAAATGATGCGACGACTGTGGGTATTCTTGTTGACGGGAAGACGGTGACGGCAGAGGAATTTGATGATGTGGGCGCACAGGAGCTTTCTGGTGTTGAAAAAGTTGAATTTTCTGTCATTTCCCAGAACGATATTGTTTCCGAGTTCAATAACGAAGCAAAGGAGTGTGAGGAAATTTCCGCCCAGCTTACTGAGCTTTCGGCAAAATTGCAGAGTGGCAAGGACAAGGAATCGAACGATTTGATTTCTGCGTTGGCTGCTTTTTTGGATAAATTCTGTTATACTGTAACGGTCTCATCATTGTTTCCTGAGAAATTTGCTTCCATGAAAATAAATGGTGCTTCTATAAAAGAATTCTTCTCTGATTTTTCGCAGATTCTTAATGATTTTAAGCAGGCGATTGAAGACAAGGATACTATCTTGATGGGAGATTTGGCGGAATACGAAATAAGTCCACGACTTTCTTCAATTTCCAATGCTATAAAGGAGATTTAAATGAATTGTGCTTTCTTACTTCAAGCTGGTGGAACTTTAGCAGGACGTGAAGAGCTGAGGTCGAATCTATTTCAGTATTTGATGCCAGTTTTTATTGTCGCAATACTCATAGCGGCGATATTTTTTGTTGTCCGCTACTTTACGACATACAAGAAATCGGCTGAGTACATGGAAAAGCAGAAGAACCGCCCTACCCGTCCTTCTGATATTCAGGAAGTTGCCCGCGAGTGCAAGCTGGTTGGCGAGGAAAAAAATCTTCTTTGGAAAATTTGCCGTGAGAACAATACATCGAACATTTTGTACCTTGTGCGTGATTTGGAGGTACTTGAGAATTTGTTCCGTGCAGAATTCAATGTGCTTGACGCAAGTTCTGACGAGGAGGCCAAGTCGTATCTGTTCTCGTTGCGGAAGAAGATAAAGGATACATACACTCAGGGGGCCATCGTAAAAACTTCAAAGTCCATCGGAAGCAACACTGTGTTTACATACACGCCGGCAAAGGGATTCCATTACAAGCTTGTACTTTTTGAAAATTCAAAGGACGGCCTTTTTGTTATTGTTCCAGATGATTTGATGAACAGTCAGGACAAGCCTGCCCCATTGTCAAAAATCGATCTAGTGTTTGAGGGCAGCGACGGTGACTTCTACCGTCTTGAGACGCGTGTTATTCGTTATGAGAAACGCAAGGCCGGCAACCTGCTTATCGCCGTTCACAGTGATAAAATATCGCCGCTCCAAAAACGTGGTTCTGAACGTATTGATGTCAACTTGCCGTGTAAATTCGCTTCTGTGAAGACTGTCGCTGGCGGTGACGGAAAAAAGGAAACTATCTCCTATGAACATTCCGACAAACTCCATGATGGAATCTTGGAGGATGTTTCTGTGGGTGGATGCCGAATCACTGCCGATTTGCCGATACGGGCCGAGCAGTATATTTATATTGAAGGTCCTATGAATTTGAAAGATACCGATACAGCAATTGGTTCTATTGTCAGAACGACAAAGCGAAGTGATGGAAAATTCATTCTTCATATTCGTTTCTTGAAAGTTGAAATTGCGACGGTGAATCGAATTCTTGCAAAAATTGCAAAATTTGACTCATAATTGGTATATGATTCTTTAAAAAAAACTGCTTTTAAAGTAGAATTATGGTGTATGAAAGTTTTAGAAATTAATCAGATTCGCACTGATGACACATATATTTATTATCGGAGAAATTATAAGGCGCAGGCTGTGCTTGAGCTTTTGCAGAAAAATTGTCAGGCGAATATTGCTTTTACAATTGAGACAAGTCCGTTCGGTGAGAAGACAATATATGTGGATTTTGAGAAGGGGACTAATATTGACTACCCGATTATTCCCGTAAAGTCTGCACTGAAGAATTTCATCTTGACATTGGACAATGAGGGAAAGCTTCCGTGTGCATAGAATACACCACTTCTTCCCCAGATGAGACCATAGAATTCGGAAAGAAAATTGGTTCTTCCTTGAAAGGCGGAGAGGTGTTTGCACTGCAGGGAACGCTTGCAGCCGGAAAAACAACAATCACAAAAGGTATTGCATTGGGGCTTGGTATAGAAGAGACTATAACAAGTCCAACATTTTGTCTAATCTCCGAGTATGGGGGGCGCATTCCGTTGTATCATATGGATGTGTATCGGCTTGATGGCGCGGAAGATTTCATCAATCTTGGTGTTGACGATATGCTCTATGGAAAAGGTGTCTGTCTTATAGAATGGAGCGAGAAGATAATGGAAGAACTTCCAAAAAATGCGATTGTGCTCAGGCTTGAACCACTTGATGATTCATCGAAAAGATTGATAACTATCCAAAATTGGCCGTATGGTGACATAAAATGAAAGCTCTTGTTATTGATTCAGCCGCAAGTTGCATGACTATTTGTGCAAAAAACGAGAATGAAAAGGTTTCCCTGTCCATTGATTTGGGGATGAAGCAGAGCAAGAAGCTTTTGCCGGCAATTGACTATGTTTTGAAAGAAGTGGAGCTTGCCCCGAAAGATTTGGATTACACTGCCCTCTGTTCGGGTCCTGGGACTTTTACGGGGTTGCGGCTTGCTTTTTCGGCTTTGAAGGCGATTGAGCTTGCGCATGATGTGCCGGTGTATGGAATCAGGACGCTTGATGCGTACGCTGAACCGTTCTTGGGTTTTTCTTCTCCTGTTGTTTCTGTTGTTGATGCCAAGAAAGACCAGTTTTTTGTCTCGCTGTACAACAATGGGACTGCTCTTCTTGAAAGTGCGGACACGAATGCTTGTGACGTTTGTTCTGAAATAAAAAAACATGGCTTGGATTCGCGGATGATTTTTGTGGCTGGAGCCGATGCAAAAATATTTGCGGAAAAATTGCTTAGTATTGAGCCAACGTTGCAGCTTGCCTGTTTCGATGAAAAAATCGATGTTTCCCAGTCATTGTTCAATCTCGCGGAAAAGGCGATGGCCCTGGGGGAAAGCCCCCTAAAAGATTATGATGGCCCCCTATATTTCCGAAAGAGCGAGGCGGAACTCAACCTTGAAAATAGCGCAAAATAAAAAAGGGGCTGTCTTAGAAGTAAATGTCATGCCGAACTTGTTTCAGCATCTACGCTATCTGCAGCGCCGAGATTCCGAAACGAGTTCGGAATGACACAGCTAACTGAACTTTTTAGACAGGTCTTTTTTTTAACCAAGGATTTTCGAGAGATTTTCCAGCGTGATTGTCCCCTGCGCGGCAGCCTTGTTCTGCCTTTGGATGTCGTCAAAAACTTCCTGCCGGAACACTTTTATGTTTTTGGGGGCTTCCACCCCGATTTTTACCTGATCGCCAGAAACCCCTATGAGGGTCACTGTTATATCGTTTCCGATTTTGATTTTTTCATCGATTTTTCTTGAAAGTATCAGCATCATTCACCTCCATTTGATTTTAGAGATTTGATAATGTTGTGTTTTGTTGACCATTTTGAGTCCGAAAGGATGACTTGCAGAGCCTGGTTGTTCTTCTTGTTGATTACTATGGGACCTTGCAGGTTTGCCGTTGCAGGTCCTCCATCGTTTGGGACTGTGATTATCGAGAACACAATTACGTCCGTCGGAGATTCTATATCGATTTCAAACAGCATTTTGTCATCAACATCAAGCTCGTAATTCTTTTCTATGAGGAATGGGTCTATGAGGAGAAATGCAAGATTTTGCTCATCCAACGATTGGAGCCATAGGAGCGGCTTGTATTCCGCGTCAATCAATGCATATTTGTGGTAGTTTTCAAAACCAAAAATACCGTTTGGAAACGTGAGTATTTTGTCGTCTGTTACTGATACGGTTCCCATTGTTTTTGTTTTAACTTCCATTCTATTCCTCCTAAAAAATTATCGCATATAGTTCAGAAGTGTTGAGTTGTACATTTTTCCCGCCGTATTCAGCGTTGCCTGCTGCGTGTATTCAAGCATTTTTTCGTCCGTCAATGCCTTTGTCACGTCCACATCGCCTTCGCGCGACTGTTGCTGGGTGACGTTCAATGCGGTGGCTGAATTTCGGATGATGTCGTTCTCAAGCCGTTCGTACTCGGAGCCGGATTTTGCCAAGTGCGTGACAAGGTTGTTGATTCCGCTGTCAAGCGTCATGAGACATCTTCCTCCGATTGTCTCCTGGTCGCCTGCATACATTGCGTCCCGCAGCGTGATTACGGCATCGAAAAGCGAGCCGCCAGATACCCTAACGCTGTCGCCAAGATTGTATGGGGCTTTCTGTGTGGCATCTTTTATTATTCCAAGCTCATACATAGAGGCTCCGGAAACATCTTCAATCCAGAGTTGGTGCGCATCTGTGGTGGAAAGGTTCAGCGCGTGCTTGATAGGATCCACGCTTGCCTTGACCGCGATTCCTGCGGAGTTGATTTTTGAGACCAAAGTATAGATATTGTCGCCTGTATCAATGAATATTTTCTGCCCATCGATGGCAATGATTCCATCCTCTTGCGCCTGCCAGTTTGACGCATCGCGCCCGCCGAACAAACGCTGGTTTTCTGCCCAGAATGTCTTTGTTCCAACATTATCGACTGTGACGAATTTTCCCTCATCAACCTCGATTTTATTCTGGTCGATTGAGCCGTTGTAGTGGACGCTTGCGATGATTGGGGTTGAGGAGCCTGGAACTGCTCCCAATTCTACATCGAATGCTCGGATGTTCGTGTTTGTTCCTGCGAACAGAGAGTTTCCTTCCGGCGTGATTGCGTTCGCGTTCTGCAAAAGCTCGCCCAGAAGCTGGTCTACTTCAACCGCCATGTTCCGCATGTCGTCTTTGTTGTAGACACCGTGTGCGCCTGTGACTGCAAGCTCACGCACACGCTGCATTACTTCGAGAGAATTTTTCAAATAGCCTTCGCGGTATGCGAACTGATCTGTCAAGACCTGCGCATTTTTTTCAAAGTTATTCAACCGCGTGGCATACGAGGAGTATTTTACGACATGACCGGCCGCAAGCGGGTCATCCCGAAGGTTTGCGATACGAGAACCAGTTCCAATCTGGTTGTCAATCTTTGCTTTTCGGATTTCCTGTCTGCGAAGATTTGTTTGGGTTTGATTATTGTGATATTGTGAACTAATTCTTGTAGGCATTTCTGTCTCCTGTATAAAAAAGTGTACATGGTAAGACAGTTTGTTGCTTGAATCTTACCATGTTTTTTTTGTTATACGCCAAGCCGATTGATGACTGTGTCCAAGAGCTGATCCATGACCGAAACAAATTTTGCGGCGGCATTGTATCCGTGCTGGAACTTTATGATGTCCGCCAGTTCCTCGTCAATGTTCACGCCCGAGATTGAGTCGCGCAGTCCGCGCAAATCGTTCATGATGGTGTTCTGACTCCTGTAGTTCGTCTCGGCCTGCTCTCCTTTCAGCGCGATGTTTGTCACTGAATTTGCGAAGTAGTCGTCGAACGTCCTGTCTTTTCCAATCATGACATAAGTGTTTCTGATTGAGGCGATTTCGACTGCTGCCCGTCCGTCGCCAACGAGTGCTGTTCCCTGCCGTGTCGGATAACCTGCCGCCACGCTCAGAACGTCTCCCTTGATGGCATCGTTCACCGCGATGTATGCGGACGGGTTTGTTACTGGTGATACTGCGAATTCTGCGTTTGCGTTCAGCGATGTCACTGCGTTTGCCCTGTCGAAGTTGTATGCGCCCTCCTCGCCGCTTGCTGCCAAGATTCCTGAGTAGCCTGCAAGGAAAAGCCCTGAGTCTTCGACGTGGCGGATGACGAAGTCCGGGTTCTCCGGAGCAAGCGCCGTTGTGGCCTTGAGAACGAGCTTTGAGTCGCGGTCAAGATATGCCTTCACTTCTCCGTCGGAGTCGTTGATTCTCTGGACTATCTCTTCTATTGTGTCTGTCGCGTGGTACGGAACGGAAATGTTTCCGCTCTTTCCGGAGAATGTCATTACGCCTTCAAGCCCGACTTTTTCCTGTGGGTTCAGCGCGTTTGTTCCCGTGAATCTGAAGATGTATGAAGAATCATCCACACCGTCTCCGTTCCTGTCATAATTTCCATTCGTGCTTGTAACAAATGGACGCTGCACAAAGAAATCAAGGCCTGAAACATTGTTTGCACCTACTCCGTTTCTGTGCACATCGTTCACAAGGTCGGCAAAGTTCATTGTCATTGTGTTCAACGACTGTAGCTCGCTTCGTACATCGACATCGCGAAGCTCAATCAGCGAGCCGAGGCTTCCTGCAGAAATCTGAGCCTTTTCCCGTGTGTCGGCCCAAACCACCTGTGAGTAGCCTGAATTGTCCGTTATCGCCTCAACGTCGAAACCGCGGGCAACTTTTCCCTGCACGAGAACGTGTCCGTCAAGGTGAACCATGAACTCGTCGCTGTCGCGGTCGTCCGTCGTCACGTTTACAAGGCCGGAGAGCTTTTCAACGAGCAGATCGCGGCGGTCAAGGAGGTCGTTTGGATTGTCTCCCACAGCCTTCACTTTCACGATTTCTTCGTTCAATGCCGCAATCTGCTTTGAGAGGTTGTTCACCTGCCGGACAGAAGCCTCTATGTCTCCGTTTATGAGCGCACCCACGCCGGAAAGGCTCTTGAACCGTTCCTGAATTGAGTCCGCCAGGGATTCCGAGCGTGTTACGACTGCTTGACGCGCCGCCTGACTCTCTGGATACATTGAAAGCTCCTGCCAGGACTGCCAGAATTTGTCCATGTTCGTTCTGAGGGAGATGTCATCTGGTTCGTTGTAAATTTCCTCAAGCATGAGAACGTATTTGTCGCGCGTCTCCCAGTAAGTCTCCTTGCTTCCCTGGGCAACAATTCGCTGCTCAAGAAGCTCGTCGCGCAATCTGTTCACGCTCTGGATGTCGCTTCCTTGTCCGACTTGCCCCGGTCTTCCCTCGCGCGTCAAATCCGGTCGGTAGAGAGGATCTGCGGTCTTGATTTGAACGCGCTGGCGCGAGTAGCCCTCGGTGTCCGCGTTTGAAATGTTGTGACCCGCTGTTGAAATCTGCATTGAATGATTCATCAATGCCCTTTTTCCAAGTTCGATTCCTGCAAATGAATTTGCCATAGTCTATCCTCCGCTTTTTAATTACAAAATTTGATCGATAATCAGGCTTTTGAGTTCCGGCCTGACAATCTCGCCCTTGCTGGAATACACAATGTTCCGGCGCTGCGGAACGACGGAATCGAAAACCCCCTGCAGGAATTTCCGCGTCGTTGTTATGTATTCGTTCAATGCGTGGTTTTCTATTTTCGATTTCTGGAGTTTTCCCCTCACCTGGGTCAAAACCGGAGAAATTTCTTTGTCCTGCGAGATGTTGATTTTTTCCGAAAGCGACTCCCGTTTTTCTTCAAGTTCCACGAACTGGTCGCTCAAGACCTGCAGGTTGTCAAGATTTTTGTTAAGGTTCTCCCAATTCTTCTCTTTAACGAGCTGGTGAAGAACGGTCTGAAGTTCAAGAATCTTGTCAAGAAGTTGGTTTTCTTCCTCCATGACTTGAATCAGAGACTTTTTGCATTCAATGATTTCAGTATCAAGCTGTGTGGCAGAATCGTTCTGTTCAAGTTCTTTTTCCATGAAAATCCTCAAATAGTAAACCAGTGTCAAAGCGCCGGTTTGCAGCTGGCGTTTTGACAACACGTATAGTCTTTTACCTTTTGATTATCGGCGGTTGGGCGGGAAAAGTTTAAAAAAAGAAAAGCCAATCGATTGGCTCGACTGGCTTCTATTTTTTTTGAATGCAGCTCCTATGTGCGTCCGTATTTGTCCTGGAAGCGCACGATGTCGTCTTCCTCAAGGTAGCTCCCGGACTGCACCTCGATGAATTCAAGAGGTGTTTTTCCTGGATTTTCGATGAAATGAACCGTGCCCACCGGGATATAGGTTGATTGGTTTTCCGTGAGGACGAATTCTTTTTCGCCGTTCAGGACTTTTGCCGTGCCCGAGACTATAATCCAATGCTCGGAGCGGTGGTAGTGCATCTGGGTGCTGAGCTTTTCGCCCGGTTTTACGATGATGTGCTTGACCCTGTACCTCTTGCCCAATTCGATTGTCTCGTATGTTCCCCACGGTCTGTAGCCGACGGTGTTCTCCGTGGCAATCGGATTTTTTTCGGCGTTCAGCTTGTCAACGATTTTTTTGACTTCCTCTGATTTTGAGCGGTCGGCGACGAGAACCGCGTCTTTTGTGTCAACGATGACCACGTTTTCAAGTCCCACGGCCGAAATCATGCGGTTCTTTGAGTAGATGAAAGAATTCTTCACGTTGCTGGTGACGGCTTTGCCCTTGATGACGTTTCCGTTTTCGTCCTTGTCCAGCACGTCCCAGAGCGAGTTCCATGAACCGACATCGCTCCAGCCCGCGTTTAGCGGAACGACTTTTCCTTTCAACGTTTTTTCCATAACAGCATAGTCTATTGAAATCGACGGATTTTTTTCAAACGCCGCTTTTTCAAGACGGATGAAATCCAAGTCTATGACGGCTTTCTCAAACGCCTCGCTCGTGCTTTCAAAAATCGACTTGTCGAATGTCGCCACTTCGGAAAGAAAATCGGAAGCACGGAAGACGAACATTCCAGAGTTCCAGAAAAATTCCCCTGAATCAACATATTTCTGCGCCGCCACGGCATCCGGCTTTTCCACAAATCGCTTTATGGGGTACGCCGTATGCGTGCCCTGCCCCTTTTCAGCCTGAATGTAGCCGTAGCCTGTGGCCGGGAATGTGGGCGTGATTCCGAATGTGACGAGGTTTCCGCCTCCGGCTTCGTCGGCCGCGGTGCGGACTGCCGCGCAGAATGCGTCAACGTCCTTGATGTTGTGGTCTGACGGGAGCACGATGATGATTGCTTCCTCATCGATTTTTTTTGCTTGGATTGCCGCCGCCACGATTGCAGGAGCCGTGTTCTTTGCCACAGGCTCCAGAATGATTGACGGGTTCGGGATTCCGATTTGGGAAAGCTGCTCGGCGATTATGAACCTGTGCTTTTCGTTGCAGACGACAATCGGGGCGCACACATGGAGTGCCGAAAGCCGTTTTGCTGTCTCCTGAATCATCGAGAAGTCAGAGACCAGCGGAAGAAGCTGCTTTGGATACGTTGAGCGCGAGAGCGGCCAAAGCCGTGTTCCGCTTCCGCCTGAAAGAATGACTGGAATGAGTGTCATGGTACATCTCCTATTTTCGTACATTTCCCGTCAAGAAATCCTTGTAGGAAATCTCGACGCCTTCTTTTACGTTGATTTTTGCTTTCCACCCGAGCGCGTTGAGCCGTGAGACATCGCAGAGCTTACGAGGCGTTCCGTTGAGTTTTGTTGTGTCCCATTCGATTTTGCACGTGCGTCCCGGGCAATCGGCATAGACGACTTCCCGAACCGTTTCGGCAAGTTCCTTGATAGTCAGCTCCTTTCCGGTTCCTACGTTCACGAAATCGCCTGTGGGGGTGCGCACATCCTTTGCGTCCTTGTTTTCCATGAGGAACACTACGGCTTCCGCCAAATCGCCTGCATACAGGAACTCGCGGAGGGGCGAACCGTCACCCCACAGATGGACGACATCCTCCCCGCTCACCTTTGCCTCGTGGAATTTCCTGATGAGCGTGGGGAACACATGCCCGCCTTCAAGGTCGTAGTTGTCGCCAAGCCCGTACAGATTTGTGGGCATGACCGACAGGAAGTTTGTTCCGTGCTGCTTGTTGTATGCCGTGCACAGCTTGATGACGCTGATTTTTGCCAGGGCATAGGCATCGTTGGACGGCTCTAGTGGGCCTGTCAAAAGCGACTCCTCCTTGATTGGCTGCTCCGCCATCTTCGGATATATGCACGTTGAGCCGAGGTTCATGAGCTTCTTGACGTTGTTTTTGCGCGCCGCCTCGACAATGTTGAAGCCGATGACCATGTTCTGGTAGATGAAATCGGCTGGGTATGTTGAGTTCGCTCCGATTCCGCCCACATGGGCAGCCGCAAGGAACACGTATTCGGGCTTTTCCGCCGCGAAAAAATCGGCGACGCGGGACTGCTCCAGCAGGTCAAGCTCCGCATGGGTGCGAGTTATGATGTTTGTGTAGCCTTTTTCGGCAAGGCATCTGACGATTGCGCCCCCTACAAGTCCTCTGTGGCCTGCAACGTAAATTTTTGATGATTTTTGCATATGATTCCCCATTTTATTTGTTGTTCAAAGCATATTCATATACATTATAATATTTTTTTACAGTTTCGTCTGTGTCAAATCGACGCGCGATTTGGGCGCAGTTTTTTGAAAGTTCATCGCGGTGCGAAAGACAGTACTCGATTCCAGCCGCCAAATCCGTGTCATCGTATGGTTTTGCAAGGTAGCCGTTGAATTCGTGCTCCACGATGTCTGGGATTCCGCCCACGTTGAACGCCGTCACCGGAATGTGGCAGCAGACGGATTCAAGGCAGGTGAACGGAAGGTTTTCGATTAGCGAAGGGCAAACAAAGACATCGCACATATTGTACACTGCCGAAAGAATGTGCGGGTTTGAAATCTCCCCAGCGGCAAAATACGGAATGGAAAAATTCTTGAAAAATGCAGGAGAAGCCTTTCCGAAAACGACGAGAAAATAATCGTCCGAAGATTTGAGATTTTTAAGTGCGTTCACCAGATGGTAGCTTCCTTTGACGGAGGCAGGATCGTCTATGCCGTATGATGCTCCGAAAGCGATTGTTTTTTTGTCCGCAGGGATTCCGAAAATTTCCTTGATGGCGCGGGAATCCTGTGGGAAAAACACTTGTTTGTCGATGACGTTCGGGATGACGGCACATTTTTTATGCGAAAAGAGCGCGCTTTCTTGAATGCAGTCTTTTTCATAGTTGCTCGGCGAAATGAACGTGATGTTCAAATCGGAAAGAAATCGCTTCTTTTTTTCCCAGACGATTCTGCACACGTCTTTTCCCTTTGTGGATGCAGGCTTGTTCGACTTGGTGTAGCCGTACTTGAATCGCTCGTCCTTTTCAAGCACGTTCGGGTAATGTTCGGCCCCGCAAAACGGCCATGTGTCGTGCATTGTCCAGACAATCGGCTTCTTGATTTTCGCTATGTCGGGAATTGAAATCATGTCCCTGTTTATCCAGTGCAAGTTCACCACGTCGTAGTCCGAGTTGTTTATCCAGTCCACATCGATTATTGATTTTTCGTTGGTGGAATGGAGGATTCTGTTTGTTGTGGAGAACGAATTTTTCCAGAGCCTGTCCGAAAACGGCGAGACAAGCCGCTTTGCATAGTTCGCGCTTTTTCTTGCTATTTTTTGCAGAATACTTTTTTTTCGCCCTTTTTTGGGGATTTCAAAAACGAAATCGTCGGCCTGCTGTTTTTCGACAACGCCCAAATCGGCTTTTATTCCATGTGCGTTGAGGGCTTGTGTGAGCTTGTACGCTGCAATCGCGGCCCCTCCAAAGGAATCATTGTAATTCAGTACAAGAATCTTCATGTTTTTCTCCAGTCCATTTTTCCTAGTAGACTTTCAGCTTTGAGAACCGATTCGGAAACACGGTTTTTAGGAGGCGCTTTATCCTGCGCTTGATTTTTGTCCGTGTCGGCGTGAGCTTGCAGCCGTTGAGCCTGCGCTTGAACTCTTTCGTTTTTTCGTATTCGTCCTCGTCGATTTCGTTTTTCTTGGGAAAACGCGTGATGCGCCAGTCTATAGAACCTTTGATGATTTGGAGCTTTTTTTCGCCGCAGTGCACGCCGGAATTGTCCATCCCTATGTTCTTGACAAGGGATTTTGTGGGGGCAAGGCACAGCCCGTCGTGCAGAAAAATTGTTGCGAGCCAGAAAATCGCCCATGTGTTCATCCTGCCGGCCACGTTTTCCTGGACTTGCCACCAGTTCCCAGGCTCGCTTCCATCCATGTTGAACCGCTTTATCATTTCCGGCGTGAACGTTTGCACAAGCTTTGCTGGATTCTTCTCGAAGTGCTGCCAGCGGTCGCTCCAAGTGGCCCAGCCCCAGCAGTCCATGTTCGGGTAGAAGAATGACGCGTTCTTCCGCGCGCGCACGGGATCACGCCACGCTGTTATGTGCCAGACGGACTTCTCGTCCTTGTACCGCTCCAGCGCGTCGTTCATGAATTCCAAAAAGTGTGCGCCCGTCACGATGTCGTCCTCAAGGACGATTGCCGAACCATATTCAGTTATGATTCGCGTCACCCCGCTGATGATTGACGCAGAAAGCCCCCTGTTTTCCTCGCTCTCAAAAATCGTGACCGTCTTGCACCATTTTTTGGAGCGTACGAGGCTCCGCGTTGTGTTGATTTTTTCAATTTGTTCCGCGCTTGCACCAGGTTTTGGTCCGTCGGCAAAGACGAAAAGTGCCGATTCCTGGGCGAGCGTGTTTTTGGCCAGTGCCTCAAGCGTCTTTTTCGTGTGGTCTGGCCTGTTGTATACGAAAAGGATTATGGGGGCTGCCGTCATCTCCGCTTCTCCTGCGTGTACACGTCCCGTTCCGACGGCAGCTCGTCGTAGGCGTATACGATTTCATGCTTCTTGAAAAAGCGCACGACTTCTTTTGATACATAGAGCGTGTTGTCCGTGGAATCGAACTTGATGTAGTTCCCCTGAAAATTCACTAGTGCGCGGGGGAAGCCCGGGTATTTCAGCGTGACCAAGGATTCCTCCGAGTCAAAAATCGTCCTGTAGTTTTCGCTCTGAATCTGGTCGTATTTTTTCGCCTTTCCCGAAAGAACATCGTGCCAGGCCACACCAACAAGATATTTTTCCGAGCCGAAGGATGTGAGACCGAGGCTTATGGCAAGAAGCGCGAATGCCGCCGCCTTTGTGAAATCGAGATGGGCGGGAATAAATTCCAGGCTGATTGTTGCCGCGACGAACTGCTGTGCGAATTTGAGGAGCGCGTACAGCAGCGTTGTCGTGACGAGCCAAAAAATCACGTCGAAGACATTGCGCACGGTAACGTAGAGCGTGAACCACGAAAGTCCGCTGTAGCAGCCCGAGAGCGACATGAGCAGAATCACGGGGTACAACAAGGCTATGAGAAAAAGCGTCTTGATTGTGACGCGTGTTTTTTTGAGCGGTGTTTTTTCAAGAATCCAGAACAAGAAGAGCATGAGAGGCAGGTTGTGGAACGAGACGATTTTCCTGATTTCCTGCTTGACGAATTTTGCGTTGTATTTGCACCACGGACCGAGCCTATAGAAAAACGACGAATTCTTCTGGAAAAAAGATTTTGCCGTGCTGGATTTTTTTGTGGGCTGGGATTGTGCGGAAGTCTGAACCGTGAGCTGCACGAAATTTTGCGCCAAAATCGAAATGGTTTTTGTTGCGGGGAGCATGGATGCAATCGGTTTTTGAGTGGACGGCGATGCTTCTGTTCGCTGCGCTTTCTGGTCGTATTTTGCGGCAATCATGCCCTTGTTCACGATGAAGAAGGATGAAAAAATCAATATGGTGAACGCGAACAGGCCCGCGTATGTGATGTCCCGCTTTTTTGAGAGCGGATTTTTTGCGAACAGGAACACATAGAACGCGATGAATCCCGCGAAGAGTACGAATATTTCGATGAATCCCGATAGGATGAACGTCACGATGAAAAGGAGCGCGTCGCAGA
>JAFPYB010000234.1 GCA_017412405.1 Treponema sp.
CACATACGGTCCTGCAATGAACCCGGAGGACGGTCGCGTCGTGTCAAACTTTATCATCCAGGCGCTCCGCGGCGAGGACATAACAGTATACGGCGACGGAAGCCAGACAAGGAGCTTTCAGTATGTGGACGACCTTATCCGAGGGTTTCTGTGCCTTATGGATTCTGACGACAGCGTGATGGGGCCTGTGAATATGGGAAACCCAGGAGAGTTCACTATGCTGGAGCTTGCCGAGAAAGTCCTTGCGCTTACAGGAAGCAGCTCAAAAATCGTGCATAAGCCGCTTCCTGGCGATGACCCAAAACAGCGCAAGCCCGACATCACGCTTGCAGGAAAGCTCTTCGGATGGAGGCCACAGATTGACCTTGACGAGGGACTTAGGCGCACAATCCAGTATTTTAAGGGAGTATGCAAATGAGCAATAAAAATAAGTTCGTTTATTACTTTTCTGCCGCAATAACAGCAGCATTGTTTCTTCATTTATTCGCATTCGCGCTTGCAAAAGGAAATGGAACGCAACTTTCAATTTTTAGTATGCAGTTACATGATTTTGGAGCTGATTTTTTCAATCAACTTCGCTATATCGCAGAACGAGACCCATATTTCAACGAAATAAACGGAGCTGCAAATCATTCATGGCCACCGCTTCCCTGGCTTTTGCTTTTTCCATTGTCACAGTTACAGCCATATGCGTCGATGAGCCTTCAAGACTGCTGGAGTTCGCCAGTATCGGAAATAAGCCTTCTTCTATTTATGACGATGATAAGCCTTATTTTTGCCCACGCATTGAAATGTCTATGCAAAAAATGGAATGTGCCAGAAATCATAATGCTTGCTTTTTTTTCATCATACATATACATAAACACAGTCGAAAGAGGAAACATCATAGTATTATCAGCAGCATGTGTTACTTATTTCATCACATATTATGATTCCGATGACAAAAAACTCAGATTCTTCGCCTGTTTCTCGCTTGCTTTCGCTGCAACAATGAAAATCTATCCAATCTTCTTTTCATTTCTGCTCTTTGAAAAAAAGCAATACAAAGAAATTGCATGGGGAGCAATGTGGTGCGTTCTGCTCGGACTGCTTCCATTCCTTTTCTTTAAGCACGGACTAGGAAATATACCACGATTGCTACTTTTGAATACACGCGTTTTTCCGAAAGCATATCCAATAGTAAACGGAGGCTTCACTTGCGCAAACATCGTCCATATGATTTTATCAAATATTCATGTGCCACATGCTCGCGCTTTTGCAACTATTTTTGGAAATGGAATCCGTTTCATCGCATTTTTGGGGCTTCTGCTATCACTTTTTGAGAAGAATTTTTTCAGGAGATATTCATTGATTCTGTTTGCAGTAATGATGTTCCCCGGTTGGTCTGGCGGCTATACAGCCCTTTATTTGTTTCCGATGATTTTATACTGCATTTCGTTAATCTCCAAAACAGACAATAATAAATGCAGATATTCCATATTAATATATACTGCATTATATTTATTACTCGAACCGTTCCAAATCAGAATAGGTGCTCACCACTTGAATTTTTATTTTCTGTGCATCATTCCGCTGAGTTTCTTTCTGTGTGTGTTCGCATACTCGGTAATCAATTTTTTCAAAACTCGGACTTGCAATCATGCAAATTATGTTTCGCACTCTGAATAAGAAAAAATCATAGGATAAATTACTAAAATGAAAACAATATCCACAATCGTGCCGGTCTACAACGAAGAAAAAAATGTTCCTCTCATGCTCAAGGCGCTTCAGGACGTTGCCGCAAGACTCCCAGCGTACAACTTTGAGTTCCTGTTCGTGAACGACGGGAGCAGGGACGGCTCGTGGAAGGAGCTTGAGAAGGCGCACAAATCCGACAACCGAGTTGTATCCATCGATTTAACCCGAAATTTCGGAAAGGAGCTTGCGCTCACCGCAGGCGTTCAGAACTGCCGTGGGGATGCCGCCATTTTTCTGGACGCGGACTTGCAGCACCCGCCTGAACTTATTCCCCAGTTCGTAGAAAAATGGGAGAATGGCGCGGAAGTCGTCGCGAGCGTCCGAAAATCCACAAAGAAAAAATCAATCATAAAAAACATCGGCTCAAAACTTTTCTACAAAATCATGCAGTACTGCGGAACCGGAATCACGCCGAACACAACAGATTTCAAGCTGATTGACCGAAAAGTGATAAACGAGCTTGTCAAGTTCACCGAGCACAAGCGCATGTTCCGCGGTCTCATAGAGTGGCTGGGATTCCGCACCGAATACATCGAATTCGTCGCTCCAGAGCGCATAAACGGCGTTGCCTCATACAGCGTCTCAAAGTTGGTGCGTCTTGCCGTCTACAGCATGGTGAGCTACAGCCTGCTCCCGCTCAAGTTCACGAGCTATTTCGGTCTCCTGCTCGCCACAGTGAGCTTCTGCCTGCTGTGCGTCATGTGCGTCGTGCGCTTCGTGTACCGGAGCTGGTTCTTCGGTCCGATTTCGTTCATCGTCGTCACGAACACACTCATTCTGGGAATACTCCTCATCGCATTCGGGCTGCTCGCACTCTACATCAGCCAGATTCAGACCGAGACCATGAACAGGCCGCTATACGTAATCAGGGAAAAACTCGAAAAATGAAAAGCTCCGAACTTTCGATTTTAGTCTACTCGTGCTGGAAAAACCGCGACATGTGGGACACATTCCTTCCGCTGTTCAAGAAATACTGGCCGGATTGCGCGTTCCAGCTCGTGCTTCTAACGGACAAGCTGGAATGCGACGAATCGCGCTATGCGTTCGACAAAATCATCGCGTTGGACGGCTCGTGGCACGAAATGATTACGAACGCCCTTTCAGAGTGCAAGACCCAATTCGTCATGCTGTTCATGGACGACTACCTGTTTTGGGGCAAAATGGAAAACGAACCGATAGAATCTTTCGTCTCCGCCATGAAAACATACGACGCGGCAAACATACGATTCACAAAGTCGGCGTTCACAAAGCTCGTGGATTTTGCCCCGGACGCAAGGTTCAAGCAGGTCGTCCCCGGCTCAGCCTATTCGCTTTCCACCCAGATTGGCATTTGGAACGCCGAAATCCTCCGCAGCTACATGAACAAAGAATGGAGCGCCTGGGATTTTGAAAGAATCGGCTCCCTTGAGATAAAGGACTTTTCCCATCCAATCCTCGAGACCGTGGATTTCCGCATTCCGTACTCCGAGGGCGTGCGAAAGGGAAAATGGCTTCCAGACGGCATCAAAGTCTGCGAGGCGAACGGCGTCAAAATCGATTTTGCAAGGCGACCAAAAATGGGCTTCGTCGATTATTTCATCGTGAACGCAAAAACCCGTATTCTCAAACTGAATCCGAATCTGGTGCAAAAAATGCAGAATCTTCTGCAAAAACGGTGACCATGCAAGAATCAGCAAACGATTTCAGACTTGTCCTTCTCTGCGTCAAATCCAACATACAGGAAACGGTGAAAAATCTGGCCGTATACCGCGAATTCCTCTCGCCAAAAAAAATCGTCATCATAGGCGCAAGGGATTTGGGGCAGTTTGTCCCGATTGACGGTTCCACGGAATTCCGCGACGAGGACACGATTCTCGGCGGCCTTACGCTCCGCGCCGTGCGGGACGAAATAGGCGCGATTGACAGCGGCGCAGCGCACAGGGCAGGCTGGTACTTCCAGCAGTTCTTGAAACTGTCATACGCCCTCACGTCCTTCTGCGAGCGGTATCTTGTCTGGGATTCGGACACAGTGCCGCTCCATGCCCTGCAAATGAGAATCGGCGGGAAAAACGTGTTCGACGTGAAGACCGAGTACAACAAGGCGTACTTCGACACTCTCGGAAAAATCCTCCCCGGGCTTGGAAAGGAGCACGATTTTTCGTTCATCTCCGAGCACATGATTTTTGAAAGCGCAATCGTGCGTGAGCTGATTCAAAAAATCGAGGGCGGCTCGCACGGGCAGTTCTGGAAAACCATCCTGAGGAGCATTGAAAAAGGGGAGCTTCAAGGCCCGGCTTTCAGCGAATTTGAGACGTACGGGACGTACACTATGAAATTCCACCCTGAGGCGTACACCGTAAGGCGGTGGAAATCATTCCGCGAGGAGGCGGTGTTCTTTCCAAACGGCGTTTCCGTCCAGGATTTCAACAAGCTCGGCATGGACTACGACGCAAAATCCTTCGAGAACCACGAAAGCCAGAAGCGGCTCTCAAAGCTCCTCGGACACCCTGTATTCCAGAACCGATTTTTCATTTCGCTCTTCCTCTGGGCAAAAGACAGGGCAAAAAAAATCATCATGCAAAAGGAGAGCCGCACATGGGCAGCACCACACGAGTGACGGTCATCACCATCACATACAATTGCGCACAATCGATTTCACGCACCATCGACTCCGTTTTGGCGCAGGACTACGAGAACCTTGAATACATCGTCATAGACGGAAAGTCCACGGACGGGACGTGGGAAAAAATCGTCTCGGAGCAGGAACGGCTCCGCGCCCGCTTCGGCGAGCGTTTTTTCATGCAGAGCGAGAAGGACGAGGGGATTTCCGACGCGTTCAACAAGGGAATAAAAAAGGCAGCGGGAGACATAGTTGTGCTCTTGAACGCTGGCGACTCGTTCGTGTCCAATGACGTGGCGCGGAACGCGGCGGAGGATTTTGAGCGGGAAGGGAAGCCCGGCGTGCTCTACTACCGCGTCCAAATCGGGAAGAAATCCTTCATGCCGGCATCCCCCGACGAATCCAGCGACGAAAAAATATGGGAAAGCGGGCAAGTCCCGCATCAGGGGGCTTTCGTAAGCACGGAAACATACAAAAAAATCGGCTTGTACGACACAGACTTCAAAATCAGGATGGACTTCGACTTTTTCGCCAGATGCCGCGCGGGCGGGGTGACGCACAAGTATATTCCGAGGACAATCGCGTGCTACGAGATGGGCGGAACGTCCATGCAGATTTCAAACGCGAAGCGGTTCTACAAAGAAGGGCTTTCCGTCCTGGAAAAATACGGTCTTCCAGTCACGCCTACCGACAGGCTCCAGCCGCTCATACCGAACTGGTTCCGCAGTTTTGTGCGCCTTTTCATCAAGCGGTAGCGGCAAACAAATCGAAAACAGCTGCCGCAAAGGCTTTATTTTAGGAGAAAACAATGAGCGAAAAAAAACTGTCGCCAATCGTCCTGTTCGTATACAACCGCCCAGAAGCCACCGAAAAGACGCTCCAAGCCCTCTCCGCCTGCCATCTGGCTGACAAGTCGGAGCTTTTCATCTTCGCCGACGGAGCAAAGAAAGGCGCAAGCTCGGAGCAGCTTGAAAAAATCAATAGGACGCGGCAGGCAATCCGCGCACAAAAATGGTGCGCCTCCGTCACCATCGCGGAAAGCGACGTGAACAGGGGGCTTGCCGCCTCGGTCATTGCCGGGGTGAGCGGCATAATGGAGAAGTTCGGGCGGGCAATCGTCCTTGAGGACGACATCGTGTGCGAAAAATCGTTTCTCACATACATGAATGGCGCGCTCGACTTCTACGAGAAAAACGAAAACGTCTGGTCGATTGCCGGTTTTTCGCCGCTCCTTTTTTCCACAGCCCGCCTAAAGTCCGATGTGTATGCCGGCTACCGCGCGTCAAGCTGGGGCTGGGCAACGTGGCAGAACCGCTGGAGCAAGGTGGATTGGAGCGTGGCGGACTACGCCGAATTCATGGAGGACAAGGGCAGGCAGGCCAGGTTCAACAGGGGCGGAAGCGACATGACGAACCTTCTTTCCATGCAGATGCGCGGCGAGTGCGATTCCTGGGCAATCCGCTGGTGCTACCAGCAGTTCAAGGAAAATGCCATCACGATTTTCCCGAAAAAGCCCCAGGCGAAAAACATCGGCTTCGAGAACGACGGCACCCACTCCCGAAAATCAATCTTGCAGATTTTCAAGACAAAGACAGCCGAATACACTGAGCCGATACGATTCGAAGATTGCCGCATAGACGAAAAAATCATGGGGGAAATGCTCAGGCTCTACAGCCCAAGTCTGCTCGACAGGCTTCTGCTAGTGCTGGCGCGGGTGGTTCTGTGGTAAATGACATCCACAACTGGGAATGACACAAACGGCTATTTCCAGTATAATGTGGCTCATGTCTACAAACACTGCAGAAAACAAGAACCCAGCTTCAGAATCGGAACACTGGGACAAGATAATAAGCGCAAAGCGGGGACTTTTCGACCTTCACCTGAAAGACGTGTGGGATTACCGCTACCTCATAAAAATGTTCATAAAGCGGGATTTCGTCATCGCCTACAAGCAGACGATTCTGGGTCCGCTTTGGTATCTCGTGCAGCCAATAGTCTCATCGCTCATGTACGCCTTCGTGTTCGGAACGTTGGCTGGCGTGGGAACGGACGGCGTTCCGTTCATCCTGTTCTATTTTTCAGGCACAATGCTATGGACTTATTTCACTAGCTGTCTGAGCGGCTCGTCAGGAACATTCATCTCCAACCAGCTGATTTTCGGAAAAGTCTATTTCCCGCGCCTCACAGCACCAATCGCGACCTGCGGCTTCCATATGATAAAGCTCATAATCCAGTTCGTGCTGCTGGTGGCGTTCATGCTCTACTATATGTTCGTAAAAAAAATCCATTTGGACGTTTCGATTTTGTGCCTCACATTCCCGCTCATCTTCATCTGGATTGGGCTTTTGGGAACGAGCCTGGGACTCATAATAAGCTCCCTCACAACAAAATACCGGGACCTGAACATTCTCCTAAACTTCGCGCTGCAGCTTGCGATGTACGCAACACCTGTTGTCTATCCGCTCAGCCAGCTTGACACAATCCCGTTCGGCTTCGCGGAACTCATCCCTTACATCAACCCCATGTGCGCCCCCATAGAATTTTTCAGAATCGCATTCTACGGGGCGGGAACCCTCACCCCAGGCATCGTGTATGCGAGTTTGTCGCTCACAGCCGTGTTCATCTTCTTCGGGCTAGTCCTGTTCACGCGCAACGAGCGGAACTTTGTTGACGTGATATAAGGCAGCCAAAAAACTCTACAGGAAAGGGGATTCATTGTGGAAAAAAAACTGAATGTCGCCCAAAAGGCAACGCTCGCCATCATCTTTCTCTTGGCGGCTTTTGCGGCTCTTGTCGTCCTTTCTGCAGGAATACGGAGCAACATCATCAGCCTTGCAGGAACGGTCTTTTTCGGCGAACTTGCGGCAGATGCCCAATATTGCAATGCAATGCTAATCAGCAATGCGCTCAAGTTCGAGCTTCTTTTGGTGTACGCCGCCATTGCTACCATCTTTTTCGGCAAATTCAAAAACCTGTTTTTTCACGACTACAAGACATTTTTTTCAATCTGCATAATCGCCTTCTTTGTCACATCGAACATGGCCATCATTGCAAGCCGATTTTTTGTCGGATACGGAAGCGTCTGGGATTTCGGCGACTTTCTTCAGTTGGAATATTACGCAAAAGCTCCGCTCAACGGAACCAACTATCCGCCGTTGGCAGTCATTTTCCATAAGCTCCTCTATCTTTTCGTTCCGTCTGTGGCGGGCGTTGAAAAATCTTTTTCCATAAACTATCTTCTGAATCTATATATACTCGGAACCGCGCTCTCCCTTTTCATTTTGTTTTTTTCTTCGATAGACGGAACAAACAGGCAGAAAATATTCTACAGCGCAGTCATGTTCCTTACAGGTCCAATTCTTTTTGCATACGAGCGGATGAACATAATATTCATTTCGCTCATCGGAACGCTCGTATTCGTTCTTTTCTATCCGTCAAAAAACAAGTGGCTCAAAGAATTCGCCCTCATCTCGCTTGCAGTTGCGGCTAACATAAAGCTGTTCCCAGCCGTGTTCGGGGCGTTGCTCCTAAAGGAAAAAAAATGGAAAGAAGCAGTCCGTGCCGCGCTCTATGGAATAGCGATGTTTGTGATACCTATTTTTATTTCAAATTTTCTTCCACAACAAAAAATCGCTTCCATAGAAGCTTCGCCTGTTCAAGCAAAAATAATACAAGCAAATTACAACAATGACTCTGTTGAAATCACAACACCTCATGTTTCTATCGTAGACAACGCAAAAACTTTTTTTGAAAACTCAAAATCATTCACGGAAAATCCTAAAGTAATGACGAGCATTTCCATAAAGGCAATAACTTACAGACTTTTATCTAATTTTTCAATAAAAAACAAAGTCGCTAAAGTCATATTAATTTTGTCGGTCATAATTTCTTTCGTATCATCACTATTTTGCTTTTTTATTGCCCAACGACAATATCAGTCAATGCTCATGCTTTCTTTTCTCTGCATTTTCATACCAACATCAAGCGCATGGTATGGTCTGATATTTCTTGTGATTCCACTTTTGTTCTACTTTAGTGATTCAACCAAAACGAAAATTGATGGAATTGTTTCTATTTTCTTCATATTGATTTTTGTCTATTGCTTTGGTTATTTTAAATTTCTGCAACCACAAAGCTGCTGGCATATCGTTTGCTTATGGCTTATCACAATGTGTGATATTATGTATACACGATTTTTTAAAAAGGAAAACAAAAATAAATGAGCAATAGCGACATAGCAATAAAAGTGGAACATCTCAGCAAATACTACAGGCTTGGGGTCATAAACAACGGAACTTTTTTCAAGGACATGCAGACATGGTGGGCGCGCAAGCTCGGTCGGGAAGACCCACACGCGCGGATTGGCACGCGCTACAACGGCACAGAAGGATTCTGGGCTTTGGATGACGTGAATTTTGAAATAAAGAAGGGCGAGCGCGTTGGAATCATCGGGCACAATGGAGCGGGAAAATCCACGCTGCTCAAAATCCTGAGCCAAATAACAAGTCCCACCGAGGGAACAATCAAAATCAACGGAAAAGTCGCAAGCCTTCTTGAAGTGGGAACCGGCTTCCACCACGACATGACAGGACGCGAGAACATCTACATGAACGGTTCGATTCTCGGCATGACACACGCAGAAATCGACAAGAAAATCAAGGACATCATCGAATTTTCCGAAATCAACGAACATATCGACACGCCGGTGAAGCGGTACTCAAGCGGAATGTCCGTACGCCTCGCTTTCGCCGTCGCCGCCCACCTTGACAGCAACATCCTGATTGCGGACGAGGTTCTTGCCGTGGGCGACGCATCATTCCAGAAAAAGGCGCTCGGCAAGATGAACGAGCTGAGCATGGGGCAGGGGCGCACAGTCCTGTTCGTGAGCCACAACATGAGCCAAATAACAGCACTCTGCACGAAAGGAATAGTGTTGGAGCGTGGAAAAATCGTATTCATGGGCGACATACAGTCGGCGACAAAATACTACCTCAGCGAAAGCAAAGCAGAAAAACGAATCATCGACTTCAAGGAGGAGCACAATCCTATTTTCCACGTGACCTCAATCACGGTGAACGGCTCAGAGTCATGCGAAATAACAGTTCCGTGCAACACGCGGGAAATCCCGATTGTCATAGAGGGAACAACGGAAATAGAGCACATTGTGGATGTGATGGTCGTACTCAAGACGGTAAACGGCGCACCGCTGGCAACATTCGCGCTCGGTCACTACGAGGGACTTACGCAGACAGTCGCCCCAGGCAAATTCACCCTCAACTACGTCATGGAGCTTCCAGAATACATGGGGCGGGGCGACTGCATAGCCTCAATCTGCATTCACCATCCGATGATGGAGGGCTTCGTGGATTTTACGGATGCCGTCAAATTCACGTTTGAGGGAAATATGGGAAGCGGCCGCTCGCTCGACGCATCAAAAAACGGCATTTTTGGACTGAAAGGATATTTCAAATGAAACCGAGAATTTCTGTTATCGTTCCCGTATACAACGTGGAAGCGTATCTGCGCGACTGCCTTGATTCCATCGTGAACCAGACGTACCAGAACCTGCAGATTATCCTTGTTGACGACGGCTCAACCGACAAAAGCGGCGCAATCTGCGACGAATACAAGGAAAAAGACAGCCGCGTGCATGTCATCCACAAAAAGAACGGGGGGCAAGCCGAAGCGCGGAATGTAGGATTGACTTGCGCAAATGGCGATTACGTCAGTTTCATTGACAGCGATGATTTTATCCATCCAAAAACCTACGAACTGCTTTTAACTTATGCCGAAGCAGAAAATGCAGATTTAGTGACGTTTTGCTACACGCATGATGAAAATGGCTTTAACACACAAAACAAAACTGAACCCATATTTCTCGATGGAAGAAAAGATTTCAGCACCATAATCAGCCTTGCAAATACCGGGCCGTGTAACAAATTGTACAAACGAGCGGTTCTTGACGGCTTTGCGTTTCCAGTCGGGAAATTGCATGAGGACGAATATCTTCACAGGATATTGTACAATTGCAACAATGTTGTCCATGTTCCACAAACGCTATATTTTTATCGTATGCGAGAAGGTTCAACAATGCACACTTTCAAAGAAAGTAAGGTATTCAACGCATTGGAAGCATTCGAGGACAGGATTCGCTTTGCCCAGGAAAAAGACTGGAAAGAACTGCTGAGACCAGCTGTCAACCGCTATGCCGGGTATTGTGTGGATGAATATTTCATAGTAAAAAAACTGAACGACAAAAAATACAATCATATCTTGAAACACCTGAAAAAATGTCTCGCGGAAAAAATCGACGAATTCGGAAAAGCCATGTTCTGGAAACAATATGTCATGTTCAACTATGGAATCATTCCGTACAAAATGTTCATGCTGTTTACGAGATTGCTCAGGAAAGTGTTGTAAAATAACATTTGCTTTTTTCTTTGTTATAAAGTATAGTAATATCTATACATATTTAAAAGGCTCGACATGGACATAGAGAAGATTGTACAGATAACTTTTTTCATTTTGAAAAAATATAATTATCGTTTGAATTATACAAAGCTCATAAAACTTCTGTATCTTGCAGACCGTGAATCATTAAAAGAAACGGGAATGTCAATAACAAATGACATTTATTTCTCTTTGGACAATGGTCCCGTACTCAGCGGATTGCTCGATTTGATTCATGGATGCTACACAGACAAAAATGCACAGAACCTATGGAATGCGCGTTTTGCCAGAGACTCCTTTGATTTGATTTCAGTGGTCGATCGTATGCCACAAGGAAAATTGTCCGAATTTGACAGAGAAGTGCTGAACAAAGTCGATGAGCAGTTCCATGAAAATGATTACAGCTATATGATTAACTATCTCCACAACAAAAAAAATTGTCCTGAATGGAAAAATCCATGCGGCTCAAGAATACCGATAAAAACAGAAGAAATTCTTGCAAGCGTCGGAAAATCCAAAGAAGAAATCGAGTTTATAATGCAAGAAAATACCATCTACGAACAAGAAGAAAAACTGTTCGCCGCACTGGGGGATAGTTTTGCCTAAAAAGCAGTCTTTCCTAAGCGAAATTGAGCAAACTCCAAGCGGAAGCATGAAGCGGCATCTCCGGATTGTAATAACAGACCCCGACAATGACCAAAATCAAGTAGTCGTTTCTGTCACGACACTGAAATACCAGTATCAGGACAAAAGCTGTTTAATACAACCGGGAGAACACCCTTTCATAGACTCACTTTCAATTGTCGATTTCAAACGAACAAGAATCATGTCATATTTGCAAATTTTCAATGGAATCAGACAAGGGCTTCTCATTCGCAAAGAAGATATCTCCGACGAATTGCTGAAAAAAATTCAAAATGCGGCGGCAAAATCAAAATACATAAGCGATGAAATAAAGAATATGTTCATATACTTTTGATTCTATTCAAAATAACTGACACAGGATTTCATATGAAAAAACTAAGGATTGTTTTTGATGGATTTTGGCGGACGTTCAATCCGCATGACAACTTCATCGTACGCGCACTCAAAACGAATTTTGACGTGGAAGTGCTGCCAGTGGGGGAAAAATCTGATATAGACGCGTTGTTTTATTCTGTCTATTCGTACCACTGCCTTGAGTACGACTGCCCGCGCATTTTTTTCACCGGGGAGAATGCGTTCCCCGACTTCAACATATGCGACTACGGAATCGGATTTGAGCTTCATGAAATTGGAGACCGATTTTTCCGCTATCCCGTGTCCCTGGCAGATTTCCACAGGGACTACGAGGACATGGAACAGAAAAACAACTCGGTTCCACAAAATCCGTTCCACAGGAAATTCTGTGCGCAGGTTGTCTCAAACGTCGTCTACACAGATGGTTTCCGCGATGCTTTCTTCAATGAATTGTGCAAATACAAGCAGGTTGACTCAGGCGGGCGGCATCTGAACAATATCGGTATGCCTGGCGGAGTTCCAGACAAGCGGGAATTTCTGGAGAACTATAAATTCAGCCTTGCGTTCGAGAATGTGGGGCATCCGGGCTACTGCACCGAAAAAATCACACAGAGCTTTGCCGCCCACACAATCCCAATTTACTGGGGAGACCCGAACGTTGCCGACTACTTCAACGAGAAATCATTCATAAACATCAACTCATTCAACACAATCGAAGATGCCATCGAATACATAAAAAAGATTGACAACGACGAATCATTGTATCTTTCCATGCTGAACGAACCCGCCGTTATTGCGCCAGCAGCCGGCTCAGAGCACATTGACAAAGAGTTTTCCGCGTGGCTCCGCGCCATATTCGACCAGCCCAAGGAAAAACGCTACAGAAAATCATCATTCGGCTATGAGAAGATGTATACAAACCAACAACAACTTATGCTCAACATGTTGAAAATAAAGCACAACTACACTTTCTTTGGAAAGGCGAAGAAAGCGGCATTCAGGATTTTGTTCGGATTCTGGATGTAATCTAGCTGTCCAACAGTAGGAGTGTGTCATGGGAATTTATCTGAATCCTGGGAACGACACGTTCACGGAAATCACGAACCAAGAAATTTATGTTGACAAAACGATGATGCTCGCCGAACTGAACAAAATCATGCGGCGGGGGAACAAATATGTCTGTATTTCCCGCCCGCGCAGGTTCGGAAAGACCGTCGCCGGGAACATGATAAGTTCCTACTACTACAAGGGCTGCGACTCACGCTCCCTATTCTCGCGCCTGAAAATCTCGGAGGCGGAAAGTTTTGAGACGGACTTGAATGCGTTCAACATGATAAAAATCGATTTGAACAGCGAGTACACGATGGAGGACGCGGCCGAGCTGAACGAATACGTGGGGTTCACGGAGTAGGAAGTCAAAATGGAGAGCATAAAAATCAGCATAATCATTCCCGTCTACAATGTGGAAAAATATCTTTCTGAATGTCTTGATTCATGTATTAATCAAACCATGCGCGAAATAGAAATAATCTGCGTGGACGACTGCTCAACAGATTCAAGCGGAAAAATACTGCAGAACTATGCCCGCATGGATTCGCGGGTCAAAGTTATAATGCACGAGACAAACAAAAAGCAGGGGGCGGCTCGGAACACAGGCCTGAAATATGCAACAGGCGAATATGTCTGGTTCATTGACAGCGACGACTATATTGCGCTGGAAGCGTGCCAGCTTCTGTACGACACCGCAACAAAAAAGAGCGTTGACATGGTGTGCTTCAACGGAATCAACGTGGTGATGGATTCTGGAAGCACGAAAAAACTTGCCTACTCAGAATACTACACAGATTGGCCAAAGAATAGAATTCTCAATCCAGCCGAAAACTATGAATCGCTTTGCGGATATTTCTCGGTTTCGCCCTGCCACTACATAACACGCCGTACGTTCTTGGCGCAATTCTCGTTCAGGGAAGGCTGTTACTACGAGGACACTGACTTCACGCTGATACTGTTCGCCTCTGCAAAATCAGTGTTCTGCATCGCATACACCGCATACTACAGGCGGATAACACCGGGCTCCACCATGCAATCGCCCATGACGGCGCAGAAAAAAAACGACAGGCAGAAAGTCTCCGTCGCTCTCAGGTCGTATATCGAGAAGAACAACATTCAAAAAGACCATTTCCTGTACCGGTTCTACAAGAACAACTCGACGCTCAAGCAAAAAGCCTTTTCAGAGCAATCGATTTTTTTTGAGAAAATGTGCAATATGCTACAAAAATGGGGAAGGCTCGGTAGATTCATTCTGAAACTGGAATCCAAAAATCCCCCCCCCCGACAAAAAAACCGATATGAGCCGCAACGGTCAAACAAGTGCTTCCACCCGCGACCAATTGGTGGTGCTGCCTCCGCAAATTCTAACTTCTATGCGCTCGGAGCCAAAAGATGAGAGTGCTTTTTTTTGCCCCGGCTCCGAGCCTAAGGAATCCGAACATGGCTCCGTTCATTCTCCAGCGCATACGGGAGCTTCAAAAAAAGGGCGTGTATGTGGAAGTGCTGCAGTTCGGGAATTTGAGGCGGCGGAAGCTGTCGTTTTCAGGACGCAGGGGAATCGCGCGGATTGTCGAGAACGCCCTCATCGTGCCGCTCCACCTCCTAAAAAAGCTTTTTTTCCCAACATTCGCGTTCGGGATGCAGTATTCGCGGAACGGCACGAGCTACATCTACTACAACCAGATTGATTACGAATCGCCCGAGGACTTTTTGGCATGGTTCAGGAAAAAGAAGTTCGACCTGATTCACGCCCATTTCCTGTGGTACGCAAAGCCGCTTCCAGAGCTGAAAGAACGGTTCGGAATCCCGTATGCGGTCACGGTTCACGGGAGCGACGTGCACGACACACTGCGCGCATGCGAGTCAGTCAAGAAACAATATGCGTCCATCATGAACGCGGCGGATGCGGTGACATTCGTTTCCGGCTACCTCAAACACGCCTGCGAGCAGTTCGGGTACTGCGGGAAAAACGGCTCCGTCATCTACAACGGATTTGACCCCGCAATTTTCTTTCCCAGAAGATTAGAGCCGCATGGGGACAAGCCCGTGCTGGGGTTCGTGGGGCACACAATCCATGTAAAGCGCGTGGATATTCTAGCGGACGTCCTATTTCTCGTGCAAAAGCGTTTTCCCCATGCCAGATTGTGCATCGTAGGTTTCGCAGAAAATCCCGCGGACGACTTGGTGCCGCAGCTCAAAAAGCGGGCTGCGGAACTTGGCGTGGAAAACGCAATCACGTTCGCAGGGAAAGTCCTGCCAGAGAATATTCCCGACTACATGAACACGTTCGATGTCCTCCTTTTCCCAAGCCGCATGGAAGGACTGGGCTGCGTCGCGCTGGAAGCGCAGGCGTGCGGGGTGGGCGTTGTCGGCTCTGCCAACGGCGGAATCCCGGAGGCCATAGGCAAAAACGGAACCGTAGTCCCTGAGTCGGAGCATTTCACCGAAGATTTTTCCGCCGCCGTCACAGACTATCTTTCCAATCCCATTCCGAGCGAAAAAATAACGAGCCGCGCAAAAGATTTCACATGGGAATCCTGCGCGGCAAAAGAGCTGGCGATATACCAAAAAGCCATTTCCCACACAGGCGAAAATTCCGTATAATAGACCAGTGGGTCTTTTCAGGCAAAAAACCTGCAGAAACTCAGTTTTATTCGGAAGGTGTTCGGAGAAATGTACAACATCATATACGCCTGCAACGACGGGTACGCAAAGCTCGCCGGAATCAGCCTATACTCGCTTTTGAAGAACAACCCCTGCTCAAAGTTCAGGGTTTTTGTGATGTGCGACAACGTGTCGGAAAAAAATGCGGAAAAGCTTTCATCGCTGAAAACTGATTTTGGGAATCTACAGGACCTTGTGTTCGTGGAAAGCAGCGCAATCGTCTCCGAGCTGAAAAGCTTCGTCAAGGGCTACGACAACTCTATCGACGCGGCGGCGGGCGGCGGCTACACCGTGTACGCGCGGCTGTTCTTCGAGAAATTCGTTCCAGGCGACGTGGAGCGAATTGTCTACATCGACTGCGACACGCTGGTGGTGGGAGACATCGCGCCGCTTTTCTCGCTGGACATGAAAGACAGCCCCATCGCCATGAGCTACGACTGCACGAACGCCAAATACAAGCGCGTCATCAACTTTCCCGAAGAACTCCCGTACTTCAACTCTGGCGTTCTCGTCCTTGACATCAAAAACTGGAAGGAGGCCGGATGCCTTGCGCGTCTCATGGACGAAATCCACAAGGGCGTTTCGTACCCGTTCCCGGATCAGGACTTTTTGAACATCTGCCTGCGTGGTAACATAGCTAAATATTCGTTCAGGTACAATTTCTGCTCGGCCTTCTTCCTATACAAATCGGCCAGGGCAGTGTCGTTCATATTCGGGCTGAAGAATTTTTTGCCCCTGCAGGACGACTACCGGGATTCGGCAAAAAACCCCGTGATTTTCCACTTCAACGGGAACACGTTCACGCGCCCGTGGTTCAAGAACAGCGTACATCCCATGAAAAAGCTCTACGACTCATACTATTTTTCGTCCCCGTGGAAGGACGAGGAGCAAAAATCGTTCTCCATGCCTCGGGTCTACAAGCTGCAATACGTCCTGTGGCGTTTCACGCCGAGATTTTTCTTCTACCTGTGCTCACGAATCCTGCAGGACATCTTCTTCAAGATGTACTATAAAATCTGATTTTTTGAGGAACTACAGAACATGAGAACGCTTTCAATCGTGACACCCACATACAACTCCATGCGCACCCTCGAACTGTACATGGACGCAATCATCATGCAGGACTATCCCCACGAAGCAATAGAAATTGTGTTCGCGGACGGCGGCTCAACGGACGGAACGCTGGAAAAAATCGACTCGTACAAGAACGGCTTCAGGGACTGCGACATAACCGTTTCGCTACACAAAAACCCGCTCAGGACGGCGGAGGCGGGGAAGGCAGTCGGAGTCCGAAAGGCTGTGGGTGATGTCGTGTGCCTTCTGGACAGCGACAACATCATCCCTGACGCGCACTGGATTAGCCGAATGATGGAGCCGTTCGGCGAAGAGAAAATCATCGCTTCGGAGCCTATCTCCTACACATGGAGGCGGGAGGACGGCACAATCAACCGCTACTGCGCCCTCATCGGCATGAACGACCCGCTTTGCATGTTCACGGGGAACTACGACAGGATGTGCCTTGTGACCAACAAGTGGACGGAGGTGGAGCGTGAAGAAGAAGACCGAGGCGCATACCTTTCAATCCAGTTCGACGCGAAGATGATTCCAACCATCGGCGCGAACGGATTTTTCATGAAACGGCGGGAACTGTGCGAGAACTTTGACGGCGACTACCTGTTCGACATCGACGTGCTTTGGGAGCTTATGCAGAAGGACAGCACAATCCGCGTGGCAAAGGTCAAGACCGGAATCGTTCACCTGTTCTGCCCGGACACAAGGACATTCTGCCGCAAGCAGAACCGGCGCATCATGGACTTCCTCTATTTTTCCGGGGCGAAGGGGCGCAAATATCCTTGGAGCCGCGTAGGAAAAGGCAAAATCGTAATGTTCGCACTGTGCTGCGTCACTGTCGTTCCGCTTCTCGTCCAGGCGGCAATCGGATTCTCGCGAAAGCACGACGCGCGGGCGTGGCTCTTCCACTTTCCGGCGTGCTGGATTACGCTCTGGATTTACGGCTGGGGCACGGTGAAAAGCATATTCGTCAAGGCGAAAATCGCCGACAGGACAAACTGGAAGCAGTAGGAGGCGCACATGGGCGGAGAGTCACGTTCCAGGCAATCGAACTTTGAGCTTATGCGGATTGTCGCAATGCTCATGATTATAGCATGTCATTTTGTTAGCAACATTTATCCCATAAAAAACCATGTCGCCGTAAACGATGTGTTCATCGCGCTCTATTTCCCGGGCGGGCAGGTGGGCGTGGCACTGTTCTTCCTCCTGAACGGATTTTTCGGCGCGCAAAGCCCACTGCGCCCGCGGAAGATTGTGAAAATCGTCGGGGAGCTTTTTTTCTACGCGTGGCTTTCGCTCATCGTCTACGCCGTCGCCACGCACTTCAAGCTGTACGATTTTCCCAGATTGTCGAAGGCGGAGCTGAACGAATGCCTCGTGGATGCGCTCATCCCGTACTCCAGCGGAACATGGTGGTTCATCACGGCATACATCCCGCTCCAGCTCGTGAAAAAGCCCATAAACGCGGGCCTGTCAAAACTCACGCGGGGCGGATTTTTGATTCTGCTTTTCGCGCTCTGGTTTTTCTGGTACTCGATTGCAAACGGCTACAAGGGCATTCTCTCGTACTTCACGTTTGAAAAAGCATTGTTCTTCTACGCCACGGGCTTTTTCATCCAGAAGGAGATAGAACCGTCAGGGTCGCTTTTCTTCTCCAAGCCGGCGAGCCTTTTTCTGGGGCTTCTTTCCTATCTTGGCGCGTCCGCGCTCCAGATTCTGTACACGTCGAACGTGCACCTTCCGTTCCCAAAGATTTTCCTGTACGCGGCGCAAGGCTCTGTGTGCGTCACCCTGGCATCCTTCTTCCTGTTCATCTTCTTCTCAAGGCTGCACCTCCCAGAGAAACGCGCCATCAACGCAATCGCCACAACCACGCTTGGCGTATACATTTTCCACCGCTCGAACATAATGGCGCACCTTTTTTTCAGGAAAGTGTTCGACGGGACCGCCATGTACGAAAAGGCGCATTTCCCGCTCTGGCTCACCTTGGGCATCATCTCCATATTCGCCATCTGCGCCGCCGTTGACGCGCTCAGGGCAAAAACACTGGAAGGCGCGTTCATGAGAATCAGCGCAAAGTGCATTGAAAAAGCAAAATCAGCGTTCATAAAATGAGCCATGTGGAAACTCGGCTGAAAAACTGTTATCATTCATATGATATGAACGTGAAATTTTCAGTCGTCATTCCGGTCAGGGCAATAAACGATTTCATCCGGGAGGCGTTCCCGCATTTAATCAACATCGATTACCCGGATTACGAAGTCTTGATTTTCCCCGACGAGCTTCCCGACCAGTCGGTGCTGGACGAATTGTCCAACCCCCGTGTGCGAATCATCGCAAGCGGGAAGACAGGCCCCGCGCAAAAGCGCGACATGGCAATGAAGTACGCCACTGGGAATGTGTTCGCATTCATTGACGACGATGCGTTCCCCCGCCAGGACTGGCTCAAGAACGCGGAAAAGTGGTTCGGCGACGACGGGATTGGGGCTGTGGGCGGACCTGCCGTCACCCCGGAAAACGTGGGGCTTTTGGAAAGGGCGGGCGGAATCGTGCTCGCGTCCCCGCTGTGCAGCGGAGGCTATGTGCGCCGCTACATTCCAAAAAAGCTCTGCGACGACGACGACATACCGTCCGTGAACCTGATTGTGCGGAGGGACGTGTTCGAGGGCGTAAACGGCTTCGACTCCAACTACTACCCAGGCGAGGACACAAAGCTATGCCTGGACATAACGGACAAGGCAAAGAAGCGGATTGTGTACGACCCGAACATTCTGGTCTACCACCATCGCCGCCCGATTTTCAGGAAGCACTTGAAGCAGATTTCAAACTACGCGCGCCATCGGGGTTTTTTCATGAAAAAGCTCCCCAAAACGTCGCTAAGGCCGGCATACCTTCTTCCGCTCCTGTTCCTGCTGGGAATCATCCTCGGGCCTGTGGTGAGCCACTTCTTCCCGGTCTGCTGGTACATCTACGCGTCCGTCCTGGGGCTGTACGCGCTTTTGGATTTTGCCACCACGTTCAGCGCAAGGCACATGGCGGCGAGCATACTCGCATTCTTCGCCCTGTTTCTGACGCACATGACATATGGAATATTCACTATTGTAGGACTGTTCCAAAAAAAACTGACACGATGACAAATCTGCCCAGAAAAAGAAATCTTTCAGGCAGGTCAAATGAGAGGAAAAAATGAAAATCGCTGTTTCTTATCCGCCACTGGAATCCGACAAGGGAATCCCGCTTTTGGGACAGAACAGACAGTTCCAGTGGTTCAACAACCCCACATACATCTACCCAATGGTTCCAGCCTCGGCCGCAACGCTCCTAAAGTCGAAAGGGTTCGATGTGGTGTGGAACGACGCAATCGCCGAGGAATGGACGTATGCGAAGTACCTTGATTTTTTCAAGGACGCCGCACTCGACGTGGTGATGATTGAGACAAAAGCCCCAGTCGTGAAGATGCACTGGAACATCATAAAAGAGCTGAAAAGCCTCAGACCAGAAACGCTCATCGTCCTTGTGGGCGACCATGTGACGGCGTTCCCGGAGGAGAGCATGGAGAACTGTCCCGTGGATTTCATACTCACCGGCGGGAACTACGACTTCCTTCTGCTGAACCTCTGCGAGAATCTCCAGAAAAACGGCGGAGACACATTCGGGAAGGTGGACGCGTCCACGCTGGAAGCAGGCATTTTCTACCGCGAGGACAACAAAATCAGGAGCACGGGCAAATTCGTCCTGAACCAAGACCTGAACGAGCTGCCAATGATTGACCGAGACCTCACGAACTGGAAGCTCTACAGCGAAAAGAACGGGAACTACTCAAAGCTCCCAGGGACGTACACCATGGCAGCCCGCGACTGCTGGCACCACAAATGCACGTTCTGCAGCTGGACCACAATATACCCCACATACCGCGTGCGCTCGCCAGAAAAGCTCCTGGACGAAATCGGAGTGCTCATCGAAAAGTACGGCGTAAAGGAAATCATGGACGACTCAGGCGCGTTCCCAATCGGGGAGTGGCTGCACACATTCTGCAACGGCATGATTGAGCGCGGTTACAACAAGAAAGTCATCATGGACTGCAACATGCGTTTTTGTGCGCTGACCTTCGACGAATACAAGCTCATGAAAAAAGCCGGCTTCCGATTCGTGCTGTTCGGGCTTGAAAGCGCAAACCAGTCCACGCTCGACAAAATCTGCAAGGCAGAAAAAATCGAGGACATGGTGCAAAGCTGCAAGATGGCAAAAAAGGCGGGGCTTTCCCCTCACATCACGCTCATGTTCGGCTATCCATGGGAGGACGAGAAGCAGGTCCAGAACACCGTGGACTTGGGACGCAAAATCCTCAAGAAAGGCTGGGCGCACACGCTTCAGGGAACGGTTCTCATTCCGTACCCAGGAACGCCGCTCTACAGGGAGTGCAAGGAAAACGGCTGGCTTCTCACGGAGAACTACGAGGATTTCGACCAGCGGATGCCCGTCATGAAGACACCGATGGGAAGCGAAAAAATCAAGGAGGCCGTGCAGTCCGTCTACAAGGTGGCATTCAGCCCTGAATTCATCATAAGGCGGATTCTCGGAATCAGGAGCGTTTCCGACGTGAAATTCCTGTTCCGCGCGGCGGGAAAGGTGCTCGGACACTTGACCGACTTTGGGAAAGGAAAATAACAGAAAATGACCAGATGCATCACAGCCCTTGAATCGGAGAAGAACAGAGCAAAAGTGCTCATGGCGTTCTCTGTCGCACTTCTCGTCATAGCCCTAACGCCCATTCTCGCCCTGGTGCCGTTCAACCACCCGGTCTGCTGGGACGACTTCAACGCGCTCGCCGAGCTGCAGAAAAGTCCGGCGGCGTTCTCGTACGGCCAGCGGTTCAGTTCGCAATTCTGCAACACGCTGTTCTATCCGCCGCTAAAAGATTTTTCGTTGGACACGATGATGAAAATTGTGCATAACCACCGAATATTCGCGTTCCTGTACATCATCCTGTTCGTGGCATCGTTCTTTTTCATGGTCTTCGAGCTGAACAGAACTGTCATAAAAGCCGAGCCGCCAGTATTTCTCTGCATTTTTTCGGCCTCGCTCTTTCTGCTCCTGAATTTCATCAACCTGTCGTCAACTCTGTTCTACTGTATGCCCGCCGCAACAGGGTACACCGGCGGGGTGATTTTCATGTTCC
>JAFPYB010000235.1 GCA_017412405.1 Treponema sp.
CGCCGCCGGTGAGGTGAGCTTCTGCTTTTGCTTTGCTTGTGTAGAAACCTGTGCACTCGAGGACAACATCGACATCATGTTTTGCCCAAGGAATTTCAGCAGCATTAGGGATTTTGTAGATGATGATTTTTTTGCCGTCTACTACGATGTAGTTGTCCTCACCTTCACCGTCGTGAGCTTCTACTGTGTGTTTTCCTTCACCGATGCGGCCAGCGTATCCACCCTGGGCTGTATCATACTTCAAGAGGTGAGCGAGCATTTTTGGGCTTGTCAAATCGTTGATAGCGACAACCTCGTAACCATCTGCGCCGAACATCTGGCGGAATGCCAAGCGGCCGATACGACCGAAACCATTGATAGCAACTTTTACTGCCATGATTTATCTCCTAAAAATTAAAAATAAATATCTAACAATTAAAATAACGCTTTTTTCGCCGTTCGTCTATAAAAAAGCGCGGACGCGCACGGACTTTCTTTCCGTCGCATATTGTGAGGAAGCCGACAAATCTATTTGCTGCTGGACGATTCCTTGTGCCGCGAGTCAAAATAGCCGCCGTCCTCAAGATACCGTCGGCGCGTCCTGATAAGCTCAATCAGCTCGTGGTACATGTTGTAGTCGATTTCAAGGGCCATCGGCAAAAGGAAATATTCTGTTTCGTCGCAATACCGCTCGATGAACTTGGGGTCCGTGACGAATCCCAGGGAAATCATGTTGGAGATGCGGTCCGCGCACTTCAAGACTTTTGCCTTCTGGCTTCCAGTGTTGATGATTCGCCTGAGGAACTGCCGCTTGTCCTCGTCCTCCCTCCGCGTCACCTCAAGCACAAGCTCCAAAACGTCCTTTCCGTCTGCATCGGCGTTTATGATTTCGTCCCGGTCAAAATTTGGGTTGTCCTCCACCGTGTCGTGCACGAGGGCCGCCTTGAGCAAAACGGAGTCGATATATCCGTAGTCGATGAGGATTCCCAGCGTGTCAATCTGGTGGCGGAACATATTTCCGCCCGCATGGCGGCTTTTTCCGATTAATCCGGTTGAAAGCTGCATATAGGGGGCAAGGATTATGTGCTTGAGCTGCTGCATGTGCTCCTTGTCCATCTGCTCGGGTTTTTCGGTTTTCATCTCATATTTGTACGCCATACGCTCCTCCTAAAAACGGAAAGTTGAAAGTTGAAAACTACATTTGCTCACAGACTACGGATTTCACAGGGGGGCTATGAAACCACTGTGAAATCCGTACCTACGCAACAATAGTGCTTGGGAGAATCGCAAGGGGCTGTCCTAGAAGTAAGTGTCATGCTGATCCTGAATCAAGTTCGGAATGACACATCCAGCTGACTTTTTAGACAGCCACTCCCTGTCTGTGGGGAATTTTATTTCAGTTCTTCTATATAAGAATTGATTTTTTCGATTCTTCGCTTTGTCTCGGCAAGATTGTCGCGTTCAGCCTGAACAACTTCCCGAGGCGCGTGCTCGGCGAATTTTCCGCCGAGTTTTGCCTCTATTCTCTGGGCATCGTTTGTGGCTTTCTGCAAGTCCTTGTCGAAATGCTTTTTCAGCGTTTCCTTGTCAATATTATCGTCAAGAAGAATGAACGCCTCAAATCCATTTCCCACCGTTCCAATCGAAGATTTGGGCTTTGCGTCAACAAAGTCCGCATTCGACAGGCCTGCAAGGAGCTTGATGATGTCGGTTTTTTCCTTGCACACCTCCGCGTCGCTTCCAGGAACGACATGGACGGCAATGTTGATTTTTGATGCCGGGTCTATGCCGCACTCGTTCCTGAGTCCCCGCACCTGACGAATCAAGTCCTGGAGCACGTTGAACCGCGCTGTCACTTTTGCGTCGTCCCGCTCTTTTGTGTGGCGCGGGAACGGGGCCGTCACGAGCAAGTCTGAATAAGTCTCGTTGGGGAGAATATTCTGTGCGCCGGCCTTTTTCCTGTTTTCGATGATTTCTGCCCGAGGGAGTTTTGCGTATATTTCTTCCGTGACGAAAGGAATGAACGGGTGGAGGAGCCTGAGCGACTCTTCGAGAATGTTCAGGAGAACCGAAACCGCCCGGTCTTTTTCCCCGTCATCGCCGTGCCAGAAGCTGAGTTTTGTTGCCTCAACGTACCAGTCGCAGAACTTGTACCAGAAGAATTCGTAGATTGCGCTTGCCGCGTCGTTGTAGCGGTAGCTCTCCAAAGCCTCGGTCTCTGCCTTGGCGGCGGCGTTAAGCTCGGTGTAAATCCACTTGTCAAGCTCTGTGAGCTGTGCGTCCGTGACCGGGACCAGGGTGCGCCCCTCAAGGTTTCCGAGGATGTAGCGGCTTGCGTTCCACACCTTGTTGCAGAATTTGCTTCCCATTTCGAACGTCTTTGAATCGATGAGAACGTCCTGCCCTTGCGCGCACAGGAAGGAAAGCGTGAATTTGAGCGCGTCCGAACCGTATTTTTCGATGATTTCCAGCGGGTCAATGCCGTTGCCCAGGGATTTCGACATTTTTCGTCCCTGCTTGTCGCGCACAAGCCCGTGGATGTAGATGTCGTGGAACGGAGCTTTTCCCGTGAACTCAAGCCCTGCCATAATCATGCGGCTCACCCAGAAGAAGATGATGTCGTATGCGGTGACAAGAGCCGTTGTGGGGTAGAATTTCTCCAGGTCGGCCGTGTTCTCGGGCCAGCCCAGCGTTGAGAACGGCCAGAGCCAAGATGAGAACCATGTGTCAAGAACGTCAGGGTCCTGCTTGAGATGGGATGCGTCCGCGCCGCACTTCGGGCATTTTGTGGGGGCCTCGCGGCTTACTATTGTCTCGCCGCAGTCGCAGTACCATGCTGGAATGCGGTGTCCCCACCAAATCTGGCGCGAAATGCACCAGTCGCGGATGTTCTCCATCCAGTGGGTGTAAGTGTTCTCCCACTTTCTTGGGTAGAACACAATGTCGCCGTCGCGCCAAGCCTTGAGGGCTTTTTCGGCCATCGGCTTCATCTTGACGAACCATTGGTAGCTCAAATATGGCTCAACCACAGTCTTGCAGCGGTAGCAGTGTCCTACGGAGTGGGTCATCTTCTCTTCGTTCTTGAAAAGCCCCGCCTCCGTCAAATCCTCGATGACCAGCTTCCGTGCCTTTTCGCATGTCATTCCGCGGTATTTCTCGGGCACGTTCTCGTTCAGCGTGCCGTCCGGGTTCAGGAGGTTGATGACTTCAAGATTGTGCCTCTTTCCCACCTCCCAGTCGTTGGGGTCGTGGGCGGGCGTGATTTTTACCATACCTGTTCCGAACGCCATGTCAACGTAGTCGTCGGCAATGATGGGGATTTCCTTTCCTGTGAGCGGAAGTCGCACTTTCTTTCCGACAATGCTCTTGTACCGCTCGTCGTTCGGGTTCACCGCAACGGCTGTGTCGCCGAAGAACGTCTCCGGGCGCGTGGTGGCAACTTCAATCTTTCCGCTTCCGTCGGCATATTCGTAGTAGAGATGGTACATTGCGCCCTGTGTGTCGATGTGGTCAACCTCGTCGTCTGCCAGTGCCGTGCCGCAGCGCGGGCACCAGTTCACGAGACGCTGCCCCTTGTACATGAGACCGCGTTCGTAGAGCGTGACGAACACATCGCGCACTGCCTTTGAAAGTCCCTCGTCGTAGGTGAAGCGTTCCCGCGACCAGTCCACCGAGTTGCCCAGCTTTTTCTGCTGCTTGACGATGGTGTTGTGGTGCTCTTTTGTTACTTCCCACGTGCGCTCGATGAATTTCTCCCGTCCCAAATCGTTCCGGCTCTTGCCCTCTTTTTTGAGCGCGCGCTCAACCACGTTCTGCGTGGCGATTCCCGCGTGGTCAGTGCCCGGAATCCAGAGCGTGTCGTCGCCCTTCATGCGGTGGTAGCGCACCACAATGTCCTGCAGCGTGTTGTTCAGGCCGTGCCCCATGTGGAGCACGCCCGTCACGTTCGGCGGAGGAATGACGACAGTGTATTTGATGTTCGTGTTCTTCTTCTCGTTGTGGACTGGGTTCTGTTCGTCCGTGTATGGGCGGAAGTAGCCCTTTTCCACCCATTCGGCGTAGATTCTGTCCTCGAAATCTTTCGGGCTGTATGCTTTCTCAAGTTCGATAGCGTGCATGTGCGTTCCTCAAAAATAAAATAGACCTGTTAGTATATTGATTTTTGCACATTTCCGCAATGTTCCGTTTTGTTGCCCTTCGAAATTGTACAATAGTCATCTGGGTGTTTCAATGCGAAATTATTGACCAACGTTTGGGCGCGCTTGTTGATTGTGCCGATTTTTTTTGATTTTTTTTGAAAAATCGGCGGTGTCGTGTTACACTTGGAGTCATGAGTACACACATAAACGCGCCGGAAGGCGCAATCGCTCCGAACGTGCTGCTTCCTGGCGACCCCCTGAGGGCACGGTTCATAGCGGAGAATTTTTTGGAGAATGCCAAGTGCTACAACGAAGTGCGCGGCATGTTCGGTTTTACCGGGACGTACAAGGGCGTTCCTGTCAGCGTTCAAGGCACCGGCATGGGGCAGCCGTCGCTTTCAATCTACGCCACGGAGCTGTTCAAGTTCTACGGCGTGCAGAACGCAATCCGCGTGGGGACGTGCGGGGCGGTGAACGAGAACACAAAGCTGCGGGACACAATCATCGTAAACGCTGCCTGCTCCGACTCGTCGCTCTTGAACCAGCGGTTCGGGTCGCTCCATTTTGCTCCCGTCGCGGATTTCTCGCTGGTGCGGGCGGCGGACAAAATAGCCGGGGACATGGGTGTGCGCTACGCCGTAGGCTCTGTTGCCTCAAGCGATTTGTTCTACGACAAGAACGAGAACTGGAAGAAATGGGCCGAGTACGGCGTTCTCGGAATCGAGATGGAAAGCGCGGAACTTTTCACCCTCGCGGCTGAGTACAAGCGGCGCGCCCTCGCAATCATGACGGTGAGCGACCATATCCTTTTGGGCGGAGCCACCACTGCCGAAGAGCGTCAGACCACGTTCACCA
>JAFPYB010000236.1 GCA_017412405.1 Treponema sp.
ACCGGGGTCGGTCTTGAGTTCGGCAAGATGAGGAAAATCAAGCCCAATCGGAATCGCAACTACATACACGTCAAGCAGAAGATACAGTCCATGAAGGTCCGTGTCGGGGACGAGGACTTCGACTTCGTGAAGGACTTCATGATACGCAACTGCCCGAACGCGGTTGTAGAGTAAAGACGCATCGAATCAGGAGGTTTTTATGCGCAACAAAAAAGAAGAATCTTACAATAGGCAACAAACAGACACTCTGTTCAAAAAACGAAAAATGTCTGCTTTACGCCTTGCAGAATCTATAATGCGTTTGCCCTGGTCGTAAGCACAAGTCAGCTTGACACGTGATTCGTAAAACTCGCGGCCATATCCAGAGCGGGCAAGTCTACTCTTCCACGATTTTTACCCGCGCTTTGAATGAATCTTTTTCCGTTGCATACAGATTTTTGTTCCCGTGGGTGCGAATCATGCCACCACTAATCAAAATGCCGTGCTTCTCCTTTGGGTCGTCCTGTGATGTATCGGTCTTTAACGCCGTGCCGTTATCATAAAAACAGAATGTCCCCGATGCAATGGAAATTGTGTTGTCGGCTTTTACCCCGTTTTTTGAATTCAGAAAATAAGCAGTAAAGTTTTTGTCCTTTTCAACAACTAACGAACGGCAGTTTATTCCAGAACCTTTTTCCGTTCCCTGAAAATAGAACACACCGCTTCCCTTGATTTTCACATCATCGCCTTTTGCCCCATGATACGGTCCAACAACGTACAGCGTTCCACTTCCACCAAACACAATATTCTTCTTGCATTGAACAGCCGCCGCTTTTGGGTGCGAATCTCCTTGCGAGACAATATAATTCACCGTTCCCTTCGATGTGGAAACTTCCGTCTTTGCTTCCCCATACAAGGCTGCCTCTCCGCTTGTATTTTCCAGATACGCACCTTTGAGCTTTATGACAGTATTTTTCGTTTTGTTCACAATCTGTCCGTCAAAATAGCCCGAAATCGTGTAAGTGACCTCTTCTTTTTTGGGAGCAAGCACAATTCTGTTGCCACTCATCGTAACACCCCCATCCATCGGAGATACAGAAACAGCTCCATACTGGCCCTTCACACCAGCAAAATCGATTTTTATACGCTGATTTTGCGAAAAACAAATACCCGCCACCAGACACATCGCAATAAAAACAATATTCTTCCTCATGATTATTCCTCCTCAATAAACGTTGCGCCCGCCGCATTGAACGAACCGCCATCAGCCTTATACAATACTCCATTGTTGTGCATATGGAATGTTCCGCCCAAAAGCATTATCTTTCCCTTCTTTTTGGAATCGTCCGAAATGCCTGTCTTGAACGCAGTCTTGTTGTCATACAAGTAAAAATTCCCCGACTCAATAGATATTTCCTTGTCCGCTTTTATTCCATTTTTTGAATTCAGAACATAAAACGAAAAGGATTTTTCTTTTTCCACCAAAAACGACTCACAATTCACGCCGGAGCCGCGCCGCGTTCCTTCCACATAGACCGAACCCGAGCCTTTTATTTTGAGCCTCTCCGCCTCCAGTGCATGACAGATTTTCCCGCTCACATACAAAATTCCGCTTCCGCCAATCACAAGGGTTTCTTCCCCCAAAAGCGCCGCATTTTTTGCAAATCCCCGCCCTCGGGACACAACATAATTCGTGCTGTTATTTGCCGTGCGGATTTCGGCTTTAGTCTCGCATTTGAGCGCGGAACGCCCCGATGTGTTCTCAAGATACGCATTTTCCAGCGTGATGATTGTGTTTTTCGTCATGCTCACAACCTGTCCGTCAAAATAGCCCGAAATCGTATAGGATTTGTTCTCCTCACCAGGCGCAATCACAATCCGACCGCGGGAAAAAACCACACCGTCCATTGGAACAACAGATATTTTTCCGTAGGATTGTCTTTCAGAACGGATATTTATAGAAAACTTTGGCGGCATACGTTTTTCGCAGGAGACAAAAAGCCCAATGCCCAGCCCCGCAAATAGCGCACCGCACAGAAGCCACAGAACAGTCGATTTTTTCATCCCAGCCCTCATGAAAATATTCTCTGCAACAACACTACAGCACCGGCACAAGCTGGTCGTCAGGATTCTTGAGCACAATGCTCAAATTGCCGTTGCGGGTGCGAAGCTCATCGATGAATGTTTTTGTGTCACATCCGGCTTTTGGAACAATCCAATACGAAATCGTAAAAAGCGACCCCATATTCGATGTTTTCACATTTTTGACCCCATATTTCACCAAGTATGTGTCAAAAATATCAGTGAACACATCCTTATAATTCATGTCCTCGGGAATCGTGATTTTGAGAACCTGCTTGTCCGACACGTTCCAAACGCGGGACAAAAGGACACAGAAAAAGCTCACGAACACGACAAGCACAAATCCAATGAGATAGCTTCCCAGCCCGATTACAAGCCCCGCAGCCGCCGCAAAGAACGTGTAGAGAATATCCTTTGAGTCGCCTGGAATGCTCCTGAAGCGAACGAGCGCGAACACGCCCGCAAGCGAGAGCGTCTTTTTCAAATCAGTCGCAATGAAGGGAATGATGATTGCCATAATCACGGGCAAAAGCAGAACGGTAATCGCAAAATTTTTCGAATATTTTGTGCCGTTGCACGAAAGAACGTACCCTGCCGCAATGATGCCGCCAGCAAGAAGCCCCATGCACATACTGAACATAATGCCAATCGATTCGCTGTTGATAATAAATCCGCTTGAAATATCCATAAAATCTCTCCTTAAACAAAGTTTATAAAACCTGATGGGGAACTTTGCTCTTGTTCAGTTCCCTGTATTTTCTATATTCCATACCGTATTTTGAGAACGATACTTGAAAAATCCGCCGCGACGACAAAAACCGCACGAACCAGAGGGGAAACGCCTTGAACGCCTTCGCCTCCATGAGCCACTGCCCGCTTTGGAGCAGCTGGTCTCCGTATGCTGCCGTATCCAAACGCAAATCCGTCCTGCGCGTCTGGATGTTCGTGTCAATCGTGAGCCTAAAATCCGAATTGTCCTTCTCAAAAAACGCCAGCCGCTCATAGGAAATGAACACTTTCGGCTTAAGGTTGTACAAGTGCATGATGTAATCGATTTCCCTCATCACCTGCTGATTCATTCTGACCGGCTTTCCATCCGTTCCCAGCCTATTGGTTGAAACCGTGCCACGCTCAAAATACTCGTATGCATCCTGCAATATACAATTCGTCCTGCGCTTGTTCACCACGCCGCCAAATTTTTTCTTGCTTTCCAGAAAAACCTTGTCCGTTGGCTTCACAATGCCATAACTCCGCAGCCGGATTTTTTCCTTGAATTCGGGCTTTTCCAGCGATTTTCTGATAAGTTCGTCGCTTGAAGTGTCCAAATACAAATTGCAAATCGAATACGTCTTTCCGCCTTTGTTGAACGAATCTGCGTCCATGTACTCGCCAATAATCGAAAGAAGCGCGTCTTTGTCATCATCGGTGAGCATATATTTGATTTCACGTCGATTGAATACTTCAATAGCCATAGCCTAAAACTTCTTCTTGAATTTGTATGTGTAGGTGAGTGGAACAGAAAAACTGTACAAGCCGTCGGTACGAGCCTTGTTCACGTCGAATCGAAGTCCCGCCGCCACCGTGCCGAGTTTCTGGGGAAGCTCCACGGTGCAATGGGGATAAAATGTGAGCCATGTGGAAGAGCTGTCGCGGAGCATGGCGCGCACTTTGAAGTTGAAGAGCAATTCCACGCTGTCGGTCATGTCGTAGGTGAGTCTGAGCTGCGTGTAGAACGGAACGCCCTCATGCGTGAACTCGTCAGTCCGCTTTGCAACGCCGTTCACATATTTAACCGCACTGCCCCCACGAACAATCGTCTTGATTTTCGTCTCAATCAAATTGCCGTCGGAATCGTAATACTTGACTTTTCCAATATACTCGTTCGTGAGACCTGTAATCACGTCCCCATACACACCGAATCCATTGGCGAACTTGTAGCCGCCGCTCAACCCAAGCGCGTACTTTGTGCTCTGCTTCTTGAATTCGTCCACATTGTTGCGCTCAACACGAGCTTCCGGCAAATAGTCCGAGTCCGTGAAGTTGTAGTAGAATCCGGCATTCAATATGAGGTTTTGAACGGAAGTCAGCCCCGCAAACACCCCGAATTTGCGCTCATCGCTGTTCACACCATGGGCGGAAAATCCCAGGTCAACAACATTGTCTATGCCGCCGTTGACACCAAAATCAATGTTCGTGTCAGTGTCGTCGTCAAAATTCGTATAAAACGATGCTCCTGCAGCCGCCTTCACATAGATGTGGTCATATTCGCCAAAACGCCAATTGCTCGTAATACCGCCAGCAATGCCGTTTCCGTACACGGAAAAATCGTCAGAGCCGAGATAAGTGTCATGGCTCGTCGAATTGACCAAAAGCCGCCCGTACTTGGTGGTGTCGTCACTTGCAGCAAGATAGCCCGACGGAATCGCAAAATGCTTGTAAAAATTGTTTCCCACCACGACACCAACCTGGGGAATCGGCGCAACATGAACAAATCCAGAGGGCGCAAGGACAAATTTGTGTGATTCATTTGCAACGTTCTGATACAACATTTCAAGGCGAAGGCGGGCAATAACCAGCCTGTTCTCAAAATCAGCCTGCAATCGGTCACCGAGGGCAAAATTCGTGCTTCCCTCGGTGTTGCCTTTTATATCAGTTTCATTCGTGCGGGAAAACAAATCGTAATCGCCCAGCGCATCAAAATCGCCACCGAAAACGTTCTTTATAGTCAGTTTTGATTTCTCAGCCCCAAGCGCATGGGCAAGAATCATGCCAGCAAAAACAATGAAAATCTTCTTCATCAATATACTCTCCACATCATAAAACCATGTTTCCAAGCTCGATTATTTTATGCTTGGTGTTTTCGTTGAACTTCCATCAGAAACAGTGGGAAGCGTAGTGTACAAGCCGTGAAAGTCGGTGCCGCCCGAGAAAGTCGGCGAAGAATAGACCGTGTATGATGACGCTGACGAACTTGTGAAACGCGGGCTTGACATGACGAAAAGCCCATAGCTTGACGACGGAAGCTCAAACGCATACGCAAGCGAGCCAGAAAGAGAAACAGCGACAGAGCCAAGCGAACCGCCCGTAAAATACAACAATTTCTGGCCGCTTGTGCTGTATTCGCTCAACGCCATTTGGGAACCGCTCACCCCGGCAATTGTTCCGCCCGAAATAGTAATTTTCCCATCGGAGTCGAAGGAATCTTCCGAACCTGTGGGCGCGTAGGAAACAGCCGTTCCGCCGCTCACCGAAATGCTTCCGTTGGAGTCGATTCCGTCCCCGCTCAATGAATATGTGTAAACAGAACCGCCCGAAAGCACGAAAGATGCAGAACTGCCGCTCACATTTATTCCGTCGTCCGTGGCTGTCACCTCCGTCGTTCCTCCAGATATTTCAACCCTGTAAACGCCTTCGATTCCTTCCGCCGCGAACGTGATAGTACCACTCTCCTTAACGCCGTCAGCATCGTACCAGGAGCCGCTTGTACTCGTGCCGCCCGAATTTGTTGATGAAGCCCCGGGCGCATTGCCTCCGCCAAAGCCGCCCATGGCACGCATTCCGCCTGCACTGTCCCCAGTGTAGCTCGTTGTTCCGCGCACATTGATTGTGTTCGATCCGCCTTTTATGTAGACGTATGGGGCGGCTATCCCCTTGCCGTTGTACGTAGTGATGGAAAGCTTGCCGCCCGTAATCGTCACCGAGCTTGACGGATAATCGTCGTCATCCGTCTTGATTCCATTCGCCTTGCGACACTCGGAGCTTGAAACAAGCCCGTTTCCATAGAATGTGATGTCCCCGCCGTTTATGACCACTGCCCGCCCGCCGAACAAGCCGTTTTTTCCAGTGGCAGATGTTGATGAATAATCAGTCAGCGGGGCGTAGGTGCTTTTCTTATAATTCGCAAGAGTGTATGTGCCGCTTTCAATGGTGAGCGTTCCGTCCTTGGACGCAATACAGTTCTTGTATGCCTGCACAACCGAAAGCGAACCGCTTCCGCTCAGCGACAAGCCGCCTTTGCAATAAAGAGTTCCCTTGGAGTCGCTGCCGTCCGAAACCGGGTTCTGGGATGTGGAAGCATATTCCGAGCCGTAGCCGTAGCCGTATGTCCTGCCATCAACAAGGGAATTTGTGCCAGTCAGAAAAACAGAGGCGGAACCGCCCTTCGTTATGTCAAAGCAAGGATAATTAGATGATGTGATGGAAACATTGTTCAAATAAACACCGATTTCATGGTCGGTAGTAGTCTGGATTTTCACGCCGCCCGTGGAAAGCGTTCCCTCAAAATTGACGGCAAGATTTTCCGTGATGTTAGTTGCATCGATTTTTATGACAACAGAATCCAAAAGCGAAACCGCCACCGTATTGTTCAGAAAAAATGATTCAGTATCCTGAATTGTTGTGAATGTGGCATTGTCAGCAGAAACAGTGCGATTGGTCAAATTTATGTACAATCGCTTGCTTGCAGAAAACGAAGAACCGCTTGCCTGCGTTGAAACGGAAGAGCTAAAATCATCATCAGCCTCCACGACACACGCCGAGAAAAAAAATACCATCAATATCAAAGAAACATATAAACATCGCGCAAAAAATTTCATGGTCTCTCCTTTTCGCACAAAAAGCTAACACAAAACACTTAAAATAATGGTAAAAGACAAAAAAAATGCGCAGGAAACGTCTATTTTTGCCCTTGACTTTTTTCATAGGAACGCAACAATTTTAAGGAGGAGTTATATAATGAAAAAATTACTTGCACTTGCACTTTCCACAATCCTCGCGCTTTCTGCAACAAGTGCCGAAGATTACACAATCAAGGTTTCTTCTCCAAACGGTGCGCCAAGCATTGCCCTTGTAGCATTGGCAGAAAAAAATCCTGAAAACTACACATACGTTGCCGCCGAAACGATTTCCGCAGAATTCGCAAACAACAAGGCAGATTTCATCATTGCGCCAATCAACGCGGGCGCAAAATTGTACAAAATGGGAAAATCAAAATACAAACTCGCCGCCGTGGTCACATGGGGCAATTTGTATTTTGCGTCACAGAGAAAAAACTTCAAGCTCAAGGACATCAAAAAAGCCGGCATCACTTTGTTCGGCGAGAACACCATCAACGCATCCATCGCCCTTTCTGTCCTTGAAAAGAACAAAATCAAGACAAAGGCTGTAGACTACCTTGCAGGCGCGGCTAACACCCAGAGTCTTCTCCTTTCGGACGCTGATGCAATCGTTCTGACAGCAGAACCTGCGTTGACGGCGGCAACAATGAAAAACAAGAACATTACAGCTTACGCGCTCAACGATTTGTACAAGAAAGCAACGGGATTTGACGGATTTACCCAGGCAGGTCTTTTTGTGCGGGCAGAAACAATCGAGCAGCATCCAGAGGAAGTCCGCGCATATCTTGAGCAGGCAAAAGAATCATGCGACCGCTGCACGAGCGATGTTCAAGCCGTGGCAAAAGCAGCAGCCGCACTTGAAATACTGCCGAACGCAAAAATCGCGGAAAACGCAATTCCCCACTGCGCAATCCGATATTTAAGCGCACGCGCCGCGAAAAATCAGATTGAAACAACAGCTCACATCGACATCAAGCAGTTTGGAGGAGACGTTCCAGCTGATGATTTCTACTATGGAGAAAACTAAAGTCGAATCACAAAAAAGACAGTCCGAGACTCAGGATGTGCTTGCATTCAGTCTCGGAATCATCTTCATCGGCTGTCTGATTCAGGTTGTGGGAATGGCGAAGGGAGATTCCCTCGTGTTCCCCAGCGTTTTTGAGATTTTGAAAGCATTTTTCCGCCTGATTCGGACAGTCCACACATACCACCTCATATTCACGACGCTCTCCCACGTCTGTGTCGCCATGATTTTTTCCACAATCATCGGAATTGCAATCGGCATGGTGGAGGGGCTTGTTCCCTTCGTCAAGAAAATGCTCACGCCGCTTATGATTATGCTCCGCTCCATCCCCATGATTGTCCTCGTCGTCATAATCATGGTGCTCACAAAATACGCGCGCGTCCCCTACATTGCAGCAACTCTCATTCTCGTGCCGCTCATAAGCGAAGCGACGGCGGAGGGCTGCGCACACATAGACTCGGAGCTAATCGACGTATACCGCCTAAACAGCAATTTCTCGCCCCGAATCCTGTGGTCGGTCTATCTGCCGCTCATGGCGGGCTACCTAAAGCAAGCATACATCAGCGCAGTGGGCATGGGCGTAAAACTCATCGTTTCGTCGGAATATCTCGTGCAGACACGGAATTCCCTCGGAAAAGCAATTCATTCCAGCGGCTACTTCAATGAATACGAAGACATTTATGCCTACGCGCTTATTATGATTCTGCTCATTGTGCTGCTGACGGAGCTTCCGCTCAGGCTGCTCCGAAAAATCAGCTAAATTGCTTAGAGCGTCGGATATTTTTCAAAGTATGATTTTGTTTCCTTCGCAATGACTCCGCTCAAAACGATGAGCGAAATGCAGTTTGGAATTGCCATAAGCCCGTTCGTTATGTCGGCGATTGTCCATACGGCGGAAATCGTCATGTACGGCCCAATTGCAACAGCCAGAATGTATATCCAGCGGTACACTTTTACAATCGATTTGTTTCCGTGGGTCAAATATTCAAGACATCGCTCCGAATAGTAGTTCCAGCCCAAAATCGTGGTGAACGCAAAGAACACAAGGCAAAGCATGAGCAAGAACTGAATGCTTTTTCCGTCCCCGCCCAAAATCGTGGAAAATGCTTTTGCTGTAAGGGCGGCCCCGCTCACACCGCTGTTCCACACATCGCCGCCAGCAATAATGATTGAAAGTCCCGTCATGGTACAGATAATCAGCGTGTCTATGATTGTTCCCGTCATGTTCACCATACCCTGCTCCACCGGCTCGTTTGTCTGCACAGCCGCCGCCGCAATCGGGGCAGAGCCAAGTCCCGCCTCGTTGGAGAAGATTCCTCGGGCAATTCCTTTTTGTATCGCCATTTTGAGCACAGTTCCCATGGCCGCGCCTTCCAACGCCTTTAATCCAGTCTGCGCCCCGAACGCCCCCTTGAAAATAAGCTCAAAAGCTCCGGGAATACGCGTTGCGTTCATGATAATGACAGCAAGCCCCATGAAGATATATATGAATGCCATTGCAGGAACAACTTTTTCCGCAACTTTGGCGATTCGCCGCAATCCTCCGATAATGACCAGCGCGGCACAAATCGTGATGACAGCACCACCAATGACAGTTGACCATGAATAGGCGTTTCCGGCAATAGTAAACGCAACGTTGCTAACACTTGGGTCTAACGCGTTCTGAATAGCACCACAAATACCGTTAATCTGCGTGAATGTTCCAATTCCAAGCAATCCGCACAGCACACCGAACACAGCGAACAATACGGCAAGCCATTTCCATTTCTTGCCCATGCCTTTTTCAATCGTATAAAACGAACCGCCCAAGATGTGGCCATCATGTGCCACTTCACGATACTTGATTGCAAGCATACATTCCGCATATTTTGTTGCTGTTCCCAAAATAGCCGCAACCCACATCCAGAACAATGCACCAGGTCCGCCCGCAAGAACGGCAGTTGCCACACCAACAATGTTTCCTGTTCCAATGGTCGCAGAAAGTGCCGTACAAAGCGCGGCAAATCCCGAAAGTTCGCCATGTCCTTCATTTTCCTTGAAAATGCTTTTGAACGCTCTTCCCAATTTTGTAAACTGAATTCCACGAGTCGATATTGTCATAATGATTCCCGTGACAAGAATGAGCAAAATCGTTGGAATTCCCCACACAACATCATCAATGATGTTCAACCATTTGTTGATTTCTGAAAACATGGTCTTTTCCTGTAAAAAAATAGAGCCGAACACGCAGAAAATCGTGTTCAACTCTCCAACATTAACAGAAAAAGTGATTTTTTGCCATATTTCGCAGGATGACCTACAAAATATCGATGTACTCACCTGAAAGAGCCTTGTTCATGCTCCGCACGGCGCAGAATTTTCCGCACATGGAGCAGGCCTCAGAATGATCATCTTCCGGCTTTCTGCTGTCGCGGATGCTTCTGGCAGTGTCCGGATCCAGGGCGCAGGCAAACTGAGCCTCCCAGTCCAGCTTTCGCCTTGCATCGGCCATTTTATCATCAATATTTCTGGCTCCAGGGATTCCTTTTGCAATATCTGCGGCGTGGGCGGCGATTTTTGAGGCGATAATGCCCTGTTTTACGTCTTCCACGTTCGGCAGGGCCAGATGCTCCGCCGGGGTCACATAACACAAGAAGGCGGCTCCGTTCATGGCAGCCACCGCCCCTCCGATGGCACTGGTAATATGGTCATAGCCCGGCGCGATGTCCGTGACCAGAGGCCCCAGCACATAAAAAGGCGCACCCTTGCAAATAGTATTCTGCACCTGCATGTTGGCCGCAATCTGATTCAGGGGAACATGCCCCGGCCCTTCCACCATCACCTGAACATTATGCTTCCAGGCCCTGTCGGTAAGCTCGCCCAGACGAACCAGCTCTTCAATCTGGCAGACATCGGTGGCATCGGCAAGGCAGCCGGGGCGGCAGGCATCTCCAAGAGAAACCGTCACATCGTACTTTTCGCAGATGTCCAGAATCTGGTCATAATATTCGTAGAAGGGATTTTCATTTCCTGTCATGCTCATCCAGGCAAAAACCAGACTTCCTCCCCGGCTGACTATGTTCATCTTCCTGCCCTGATTTTTTATCTGCTCTATGGTCTTCCGGGTGATTCCGCAGTGGAGGGTGACAAAATCCACGCCATCTTCCGCATGAAGGCGCACAACGTCAATAAAATCCTGGGCAGTCAGCGTGGCAAGATCCCGCTGGTAGTGAATCACGCTGTCATAGACGGGAACCGTACCAATCATAGCGGGACATTCCGCCGTCAGCTTTTTTCGGAAAGGCTGGGTGTTTCCGTGGCTGGACAAATCCATGATTGCCTCTGCCCCCATGTTCACCGCGCTCATCACTTTCTGCATCTCGATGTCGTAGTCCTTGCAATCTCTGGAAACGCCAAGATTCACATTGATTTTTGTGCGCAGCATGGAGCCTATGCCTTCCGGGTTCAGGGATTTGTGGTTTTTATTGGCGGGAATGGCAACTTTTCCCTCCGCCACCAGAGACATGAGCTTTGAAAGCTCCATGTTTTCTTTTTGTGCAACTGTTTTCATCTGCTCTGTGGCAATACCTTTTCGAGCAGCATCCATTTGTGTCGTATACGTCATACTTTTCCCTTTTTTCCAAAGAATACTGATTTCAAAATTTTTTAGCAAGGAGATTTTTTAAACTGATTTTTCATTGACAACGTTTGTACAAATCAGCACAATAAAAAAAGTTTGCAGGGGAACGGGAGCGAAAGCTTAACCGTTGAGAAAAACGTAATGACGTGCAACCCTTTGAACCTGTCCGGTTAATACCGACGAAGGAAGCACTGTAGAATCCAAAAATCACAGGCTCTCCCCTCGGAGAGTTTTTCTTTTTTCAGACGATGCGGTCAACTTCCTGAATCTAAAAATAAGGAGTTAAAAATGACCGAAAGCGAAATCAAATCACAAGTAAAAAAAGCGGTCGAAGCAGTCCGCGCTCAGAAGTCTCTCGCGCCTTCAATCACAAACACTGTCACAGTTAATTTTGTCGCCAATGCCCAGATCGCCGTGGGTGGCTCTGCCGCTATGGTTTATCTTCCAGACGAGGGGGAATTTGTCTCGGAGGTTGGAAGCGCGGTTTACATCAACGCGGGAACCATGTTCCCTGTCTACGAAGAGACCTTGCCCCGCACAGCAAAACGCCTTTTCGAGCTTAAAAGGAACTGGGTTTTGGATCCTGTGGGAATTGGAATCGGCTCTCTCCGCACAAAATTGCTCTCAGGCTTTAAGGACTTTCCGCCATCAATTGTCCGCGGTAATGCCTCGGAAGTCATCGCCCTTGCAAAACTCTGGGGAATCGATGCAGGAACATCTTCTTCCGGCCCAAAGGGAGTTGATACCGTTGACAGCGTAGAAATGGCCGAAAACGCCGCAAAAGCCTTGGCTTCTTTCATCAATGAAAAGCGGGGCGGACTTGGGGGAGCCGTTGCCGTAAGCGGAATCGAGGATTTGGTCACTGACGGAAAAACTTTGGTTTACTCTAAGGGCGGCTCTCACTTCATGGAAAAAATCACCGGTTCAGGCTGTTCTTTGGGCGGTGTCTGCGCGGTTTATGCAGGAGTGGCTTCTCCTTTCATTGCCGCTCTCTCAGCAACTCAAATCTACAATCTTGCGGGAAAGCGGGCTGAGTCAAAAGTAAATGCCCCGGCTTCTTTCCAAGTCGCCTTCCTTGACGAGCTTTATCTTGCTTCATCTGAGGATGTGGCCAACAATCCCTTCACTGTAAAATAAGGAGCCAGAGATAAAAATGAACACATTGATTGCACTTGCCATTGCACCGGTAGGAACCGGAGACGAACTTTCTGCAGAGGTGGCCGAAGTCGTAAAAGTCATTCGGGAATCAGGCTTACCCAACAAAACTTCCTCAATGTTCACCGAAATCGAAGGTGAATACGACAAGGTTATGGAAGTTGTCAAAAAAGCGACCTTCGTTCTTGCCGAAAAGGGAATCCGCACCGAAGTCGTGCTTAAAATGGATATCCGACCGGGCTACACTGACACCATGAGCGGAAAATTAGAGAGACTTGAAGAACATCTCAAATAAAGCAAATAAAAAGGAAAAAGAAATGAAAGTTGATATAAGCGCATATCTTGTCGTTGGCCGGGAAAACACAAACGGCCGCCCCGTCGCACAAATCGTTTCTGATGCCGTTAAGGCTGGCTTTACCTGCGTTCATATTCGCTAAAAGACTGCCAGTGCAAAAGAGATGATTTAGGATTTG
>JAFPYB010000237.1 GCA_017412405.1 Treponema sp.
GAATAATGCGATAGCTCTTTGTGCTGGAACAGGATTTGACTTGTCAAAATACTACTGGTCGTCGTCCCAGTACGCTTCCTACGGTAAATGCGCTTGCTACCTCAATTTCAGCTCTGGGGACTGGAACTACGACATCAAGACCCTCACGAGCATATATGTTTGCGCAGTGCGGGCTTTTTAACAATTCAGCTATTCAACTATTTAGTAGACAAAATACAAGAATCTTTGTATCTAGAATACTTCGGACAACGCTTCTTTTTTCCGTCCCTATGGGACGGAAAAAAGCGGCGCACCGCGCCGAAAAATCGGCTTCCGAAAAGGAAGCCGATTTTTTTTGCTTGACGGCACAGGAAAATTTGTTGTCTTTTTCTGTGAATGTGATAGAATGGAGAGCGGAGGTGTAAAAAAATGACGGTGGTTGTGAACAATGCGAGCGAAACATTTGTGCAAGCCGTAAAAGCAATGGCAAAACTGGACGGTGCAACGGTTTCGTTTGATGACTATGGCTATTATTCAAGAAAAACGGCACGCTCCATTTTAAAAGCCGATAAAAAAATGGAAAAAGAGCGCAAGAAAGGAACATTAAAATTGTATAATACAGTTGATGAACTGTTCGGAGACCTTTGAGCGTGGAAGAAGAAAAGTACAAATACAAACTTGCGCAATCTTCAGCGTTCAAAAAAGATATGAAATCGCTTTCTGCTGAAGAACGCGAAGAAACAAAGGAAGTGATTCGAAAACTTGCAAAAGGTGAGACACTCGATGAAAAGTACCATGACCACCAACTTTTAGGGAAACTCAAAGATTTTCGTGACTGTCATATTCGCCCTGACTTAGTTTTGATTTATCGAATAAAAGAGAATGTGCTTGAGCTCTATGTGTATAGAATTGGAAGTCACAGCAAATTGTATAAAAAATAATTTTTATGGCTCTTATCTACGACCTTCCCGTTTTTAACGATGTATACCAGCTCGCGCTGCGGCTTTTCCAAGTCACCACGAATTTTCCCCGCGAGTACAAATTCACGATTGGGCAGGACATGAAGCGCGACTGCATCGTGCTAGTCCGCTACATTTACCGCGCGAACAAGACGAAAGAAAAATACCAGCATCTTGAGCAGTTTCTGGATTATTTTGAAGTCCTTAAATTTGAAATCCGCTTGTGTGCCGACCTGAAACTCATTACAATAAAAGAGCAGGCTGATCTTTCCGCAAAAATGGAAAGCATCGGCAGGCAGATTACCGCTTGGCGAAATGCGAGCGGCAAAGGTCAGAATTTGCAGGGCTAAGGCTTTGCAGAGAGAACCAGCTTTTGTGTAAAAGCGGCGGATTCACCGAAACAAAAAGTGCGGCTGAAAAGCCGTGCGGTCAGAAGGAACCTTTTCTTCGGTAGCTTTATTCCAATACAAGTTCTTGTATTGGAGCGAAAGAAATCTGCCTTGTCTGGTCGTCGTCCCAGTACGCTTCCAACGATAATAACGCATACAACCTCAATTTCAGCAATGGGGACTGGAACAACAACAACAAGAACAACACAAACAAATATGTTTGCGCAGTGCGGGATTTTACGCAAAGGCAGGGCTGTCCCCACAAATGGGGCAGCCCACTTTTATCTATTCTTTTTTCGTGGTAATATTGTTTTCATGAATAGCATGACTGGCTACGGATTTAAGGAATCCATAGTTGAAAATACGCAGGTCAGCGTTGAGATAAAATCCGTGAACAATCGTTTTCTCGACATGACCGTGAACATTCCTGCGTTCTTGAACCCGCTGGAGCAGAAAATCAGGAAAATCATCTCTGAAAAAATCGTCAGGGGCAAAATCGATGTGACAATCCGCGTGAAAGACCAGAATTCCGCGGTGTGTGTCAGTCCTGATTCAAACGCCGCACTGATGTACTTTGATGCGATAAAGCAGATTGCGTCAAAGCTGGGGCGGGGGGAAGCCGACATTCCTTTGGGGCTGATAATAAACCAGGACGGCGTGTTGAATGTGACACGGGAATACGATGTGGAGTTCTACTGGGCAAAAATCGAGCCGGTTTTGTCGGAGGTTTTTGACAAATTCCTGTTGGACCGAAAGCGCGAGGGCGAGAATTTGAGGCGTGATTTGCTTTCAAAGCTCGACGTTCTTGATTCCTGCGCCGCTTTTTTCAAGGAATGGCAGCCGAAGATGGAGCAGCGTTTCAAGGAGCAGATTTCCACAAAGTTCCACGAGCTGTTGGGCGACCATGTTGACGAGAACAGAGTCATGAGCGAAGTTGCCGCCATGATGGTCAAGTACACCATAAACGAGGAAATCATCCGTCTGCACAGCCATTTGGATGCGCTGAGAAAGGAGTTCAACGACAATCCCACCCCCGGAAAGCGGATTGATTTCATTTGCCAGGAGGCGAACCGCGAAATCAACACCATCGGCTCAAAGAATCAGTTCACGGAAGTGGGGGCTATGGTGGTGAACGCGAAGGATGCCCTTGAGAATATCCGCGAGCAGTCTAAGAATGTGGAGTAGTCTCCCGGATTTTGCCCGTTCGGAAAGTTCGGCTGCTGGACAGTCGTATTGCATTGGAGGAAAATGGTATGTATAAATTGAAGAAGGATTTGAGAATCGCAATCAGCGGAAAATCCGGCTGCGGCAACACTACCGTGAGCACGCTTCTTTCCGAGAGGCTTGGTGTGACTCTCATCAACTACACGTTCCGGCAGCTTGCGGCGGAAAAAAACATGACGCTTGCGGAAGTCATCGAGAAGGCGAAGACGGACGACAGCTATGACATCTACGTTGATACCCATCAAGTGGAGCTTGCGCGGAAGGAGTCGTGCGTTTTGGGCAGCCGCCTTGCGATTTGGATGCTCAAGGAGGCCGATGTGAAGATTTATCTCATCGCCAGCGACGACACGCGCGCCAAGCGAATCTTGAACCGTGAGGGCGGCGACCTTGAAAAAATCAAGGAATTCACAAAATTCCGCGATACGCAGGATTCGTCCAGGTACATGAAATTGTACAAAATCGACAACAATGAGTATGAGTTCGCCGACTTGAAAATCGATACTGCCACCAGGACACCTGAAATGATTGTCGATTTCATTCTCGAATTCCTTGAGTCGAAAAATTTCATCGAAAAAGCATAAAACTCTTTTTTTGCACTTGACGAAATTTTTAAAAACGTGTATAGTGTTACTCACATTTGCGGCAGTCATATAACGGCTCATTATCTCAGCCTTCCAAGCTGATGACGAGGGTTCGACTCCCTTCTGCCGCTTTCGTGCCTCGGTCTGCCGAGGCTTTTTTTATGTCGAGGAAAAATTATGGCAGAAATCGAATCGAATACAGATAAAATCTTGGCGGAGGCAGTTCGCCAGAGCAACAAAATTGAGGAAGACATCAAGGTAAATCCGAAAAAATACCGTGTCCTCACGGGAGACCGCCCGACTGGACGGCTGCACATCGGGCACTATTTTGGCTCGCTCCAGAACCGCGTGCGCCTTTCAAAGATGGGTGTTCCGACAATGATTCTCATTGCAGACTACCAAGTGCTCACCGACCACGACGCGTTCGACAAAATCAGCCAGAACACCAAGCAGCTCGTCATCGACTACATTGCGGCTGGAATCGAGCCGGGGGACGATGTGATAATCTATCCGCACAGCTACGTTCCCGAGGCGAACCAGCTCATGGTCCCGTTCCTTACGCTCGTCTCAAATTCCGAGCTGAGCCGGAATCCTACGGTCAAGGACGAAATCGCAAAGTCCGAGCTTAAGGTGGTGAATGCCGGAATGTATACATATCCTGTCCATCAGGCGGTTGACATCTTGTTCTGTAAGGGGAACGTCGTTCCCGTTGGAAAGGACCAGCTTCCGCACTTGGAGATTGCGCGTACAATCGCGCGCCGCTTCAACGAGAAATTCTGCAAGAATGGCGAGCCGGTGTTCCCGGAGCCTCATGCGCTCCTTGCAAAAACGCCGATGATTCTCGGGCTTGACGGGAACGCCAAGATGTCAAAGTCGCTCGGGAACGCAATCATGCTTTCTGCGACGGAGGACGAGACGGCTAAGGCAATCAAGAAGGCGAAAACCGACCAGGAGCGTCACATAACGTATGACCCGGTGAACCGTCCTGAAGTGGCGAACCTCCTCCGCCTCATCTCGCTGTGCACGCACGAGGAGCCGGAGCAGATTGCCCAGCGGATAGGTGACGGCGGCGGCGGAATGCTCAAAGCGACACTGACTGAGGCTCTGAACGAAGAATTGCGCCCGCTGCGCGCAAAGCGCGCCGAATTGGAGAAAAATCCCGAGTATATTCGTAGCGTTCTTCTTTCGGGCAGCGAGAAGGCGCGGGAGATTGCGTCTCAGACGCTCAAAGAAGTGCGTCATGCAATGAACATGGAAATTTAGTCCTTCATGAAATCGCTTTTATCATCATCAGTTTCTTCAATCTTGCAGTATTGGCAGGAATTCAATGCTGCGGCAAAGAACATGAAGTCTTTCCCCTGCGAGATTGAAGGGTTGCAGGGGTCTGCCACATCGTTTTTTGCTGCAACGTTCATCGACAATGCCAAGTCGGAGCTTTTGTATTCAAGCCAATATGCGGGGACAGGGCGGTATTCGCAGGCGCAGCAGAAATCCGCGCTTACGTCTGTTTCCGCCATGGATGCGGTGCTTGTCGTACAGAACGAAAAGACGGCGATGGATTTGGCATCCGACTTGCGGACGGCGTTCGATGATGCCGTGGAAATATACAGCCTTCCGTGGTGGGGGCTTGTTCCATACCGTGCCACGGCAAAAGGCGCGCGGGTGTTCGGCGAGAGGGCGGGGGTGCTTGCGAAGATGGCGAACCAGTCGCGGACAATGAGCCAAAAGACCAAGCCGCGCATTTTCATCGTGAGCCAGCGCGCGCTCCAAACACCTGTTCCAAATCCAGATTACATCAAAAACCTGATTTTTTCTCTTTACAAGGGCAAGGAAGTTGAGCCGACGGAGCTTGCCGAAGATTTGGCGTACCTCGGCTATATTCGGGTTCCGAAAGTGAGTGCGCCGGGCGAGTTCACGCTCCGGGGCGAGGTGATGGACATATTCACGCCGGGGGAGGAGCTTCCGACGAGAATCCTGTTTGATTTCGACATGGTTGAGGCGCTCAAGACATTCAGCGTGGAGACGCAGGCAACAATCGATTTCAGGGACAATTTGCTTGTGTATCCGATGAAGGAAGTCATCTGGGACGACGAGCTTATTTCATCGCTGGAGACGAAATTCTCCAAGATGGAGAGTGCGGGGGCTAACCAGACTTTGAAGGACGAGTTCGGGGATTTTCAGCTTGCGCTTACGGAACGGGCGCGGGTGGCGAAAGACGCGTTTTTGGAAGAAATCCGCACGAGCGGCGAGAGCGAAGGCGAGGAGCTGTTCTATCCTGTCCTGTGGGACAAGAAGTACACGATTCTCGACTACATAAGCGATGAGACTACAGTATTTTTCTTTGATTTTGAGCGGCTTTTGAATGCGCAGGAAAGTTTTGACCGCGAATATTACGGCTTGTACAGAAAAGCGCGGCAGGAGTTTCCGGTCTTTTTTCCGCGGGAAATGCTCATTCCGTTCGCCGACATTTTTGTCCGGCACGAAAAGCGCGTCGTTTTCAAGAGCCTCCACACCGAGGAAACGTCGGAGCGGACGGTTGGCGGGGCGGGGCGCGTTTTAATCGACTGTGACCCGTCCCGTAGCTTTTTCGGAAATCTCAACTATCTAAAAGACGAAATTACTACGATGCAGGGCAGTGGCTGGAAAATCTTCGTCTTTGCCGACAACGAGAATCAGTCGCTTAGAATCAACGAGATTTTGAAGACGTTTGCGGCCTCAAACCAAGATGATGATGTAAAAAAAAATGTACAGGATGGGCTTTTCGATGGCGAAAAAAGTATACCTGTTACGATTTTTCCTAAGGCGATAACAGCAGGATTCAGTATTCCTAACGAAAAAATCATCGTCATTCAGGAAAATGAAATATTCGGCCGCAAAAAGCAGGCACCCAAGTCGCTCCACCACGTCAAATCCGAGGCGATTGAAACGTTCGTCGATTTGAACGAGGGCGACTACATTGTTCACACGAACTACGGAATCGGTATTTTCAAGGGTATCGAGCGCATAAAGTCCCTCGGCATGGAGCGGGACTATATCGAGCTTGAGTATGCCGATGAGGAATATGTCTATGTGCCGATTGAGCAGGTGAATCTTGTCCAGCGTTACATCGGAAACAACGGCGACAGCCCAAAGCTGGACAAAATCGGCTCAAAGGCGTGGGAGAACCGCAAGAACAAGGTCAAGAAGGAAGTTGAGGACTTGGCGGAAAAGCTCATTGCGCTGTATTCCAAGCGTAAGGCGAGCAGGGGGTTCCCGTTCCCCAGGGACACGGAGTGGCAGACTGCGTTCGAGGCGGCGTTTCCTTATGAGGACACGCCGGACCAGTATACAGTCACAAAGGAAATCAAGGAGGACATGGAAAAGCCGGTACCGATGGATCGCCTTTTGTGTGGCGATGTCGGCTACGGAAAGACGGAAATCTCGATGCGGGCTGCATTCAAGGCCGTCATGGGCGGAAAGCAGGTGGCATTCCTCGCGCCCACCACAATTCTTGCCGAGCAGCACTACGAGACGTGCATGGAGCGTTTCCAGAATTTTCCGGTCACAATTGCGCAGATGAGCCGTTTTGTCGCGCCAAAAGAGCAGAAAAAAATCCTTGAGCGTCTTGCAAAGGGGGAAATCGATATTCTTATTGGAACACATCGGATTATCCAAAAAGATGTTGTGTTCAAGGACTTGGGACTCATGATAATCGACGAGGAGCAGCGGTTCGGTGTGAAGGACAAGGAACGGCTCAAGACACTCAAGGCGAACATAGATTCTCTGGCGATGAGCGCCACCCCGATTCCGCGCACGCTCCACATGAGCCTTCTCAAAATCCGCAACATTAGCCTTTTGACGACGCCGCCGCAGACGAGAAAGCCGATTGAGACTGTCATCGACGAGTACACGGACGAACGCGTGGCAAGCGCGATTCGGCGGGAGGTGGAGCGGGGCGGGCAGGTGTTCTTTCTGCACAACCGTGTCGAGACCCTTGACGAGACTCGGCGCAAAATAGAAAAAATTGTGCCCGAGATGCTTGTGGACGTGGCCCATGGCCAGATGGGTGCCGAGGAGCTTGACGACATTTTCCGCCGTTTCAAGATGGGCGGCTTCCACGTGCTTGTCGCCACGACAATCATCGAAAACGGAATCGACATCCCGAATGTGAACACAATCATCATCGACCGCGCAGATATGTACGGTGTGAGCCAGCTCTACCAGCTGCGCGGCCGCGTTGGGCGGAGCGACCGGAAGGCTTACGCATATCTGTTGTACCCTGAGAACAAGGTTCTGAGCGAAGTTGCAATGAAGCGGCTGCAGGTCATCTCGGATTTTACGGAGCTTGGCTCTGGCTTCAAAATCGCCATGAAGGACATGGAGATTCGTGGTGCCGGAAACCTTTTGGGGCGTGACCAGAGCGGCGAAGTCTATTCAGTGGGCTTTGACCTGTACATGAAGCTTTTGAACGAGGCTGTGGAGAAGTTGACGAAGGAGAACTACGAGGAGGAGAACGAAGTGCTCATGGAGCTTGAGTACACGGGCTTCATCCCGGACTCGTACGTTCCGAACACCCAGACGAAGATGGAAATCTACAAGAAAGTCGCCGGAATCCAGACTCGGGACGAGCTTGAGCGAATGATGAGCGAGCTTGAGGACAGGTTCGGTCCTGTTCCCGATGAGGTGTACAGCCTTTTGAGCCTTGCCGAGGTTCGCATCATCGCCAAGAAGCTCTTCGTCAAGACGCTCCGCGAAAAGAACGGGCTTATTACCGCAGAATTCGACAAGGTATCGAACATAGACGTGAACAAGGTCATAAAACTGATGACCCAGAGCAACGGAAAGGTCAAACTTGACCCGACGCGTCCCAATGTCCTCATGCTTTCGACGGGAAAAATCGGGCTGAAAGAAAAGAGCGAGTTCATCCGCGAGCAGCTGGAGCAGCTGATGGTGAAGTAATCCGCAAAATAGCATTGTATGTCTTGGAATCGGGTGTACACACATATCCGATATGCTCCTATGTATCACTTCCTATAATGCGTATTCTGTCTACCAAATAATATGCAAAAATCCTCCATTGCAAAGTGCCATTTCTGGAGAACCAATCCTGATATGCTGCAATTGCCTCCACTTCGGGCAATATGGGGCTGCCCAAAAATCGGACAGCCCTTGTTTTCAGTGTCGCTTATCGGCAGCCGCGGAAAATAGCTTCGTTATAAACATCGATATATTTGTTGCAGCTTGCTTCCCAGGTGAAGTCCTGCATCATGGCTCGTTTTTGCATGGCCTTGATGTGGTCCTTCTTGTTGTAGTATGCCCAAACAGCCCAGCCGACGGTGTCGTAGATTGCGCCAGGGGTTAGCGAATCGAACATGAAGCCGGTTCCGTCCCCAGTCTGCTCGTTGTAGTTCTGTACAGTGTCGGCAAGACCTCCTGTACGCCTGACGATTGGAAGCGTTCCGTACAGCTCGGAGTACATTTGGTTCAAGCCGCACGGCTCATACTGTGAGGGCATGAGGAAAAAATCGCTTCCTGCTTCTATGAGGTGGCTCAGTTTTTCAGAATAGCCGATTTTTGCCCGGAGGTTCGGAAGTTTTGCCTGCAGATTGTTGATTTCGTCCTCGCACCATTTTTCGCCTGTTCCGATGATTGCAAACTGGACGTTCATCGTCGTGCAGATTCCGTAAATAGAACCGTATGTTGGCGCGAACACTTCCGCAATACCCTTCTGGCTTACGAGACGGCCGACCATGCCGATGACAGGCACATTCGGGTCAACGGGAAGACCGAATGCTTCCTGCAACGCCTTTTTGCATTCAGCTTTTCCCTTGAGGTTGCCCGAATCATAATTTGCCGGAATGAGTTTGTCGTCCTTCGGATTCCATGTGGCAACGTCAACTCCGTTCACGATTCCTTTCACAACATCGGAACGGACACGGAGCAGCCCGTCCAAGCCAAAGCCGCCTTCCACCGTTTGGATTTCGTGTGCGTATGTCGGAGAAACCGTTGTCACCATGTCGGCGCATGAAATGCCTGCCTGCAGGAAGTTGATTGCGCCGTTGCGCTCAAAGCCCGCGCCGTAATACAAGCCCCAGTCAATGCCGAGGTCGGAGAATTTTTCTTTTCCGTATACTCCCTGATAGCCCATGTTGTGGATTGTGTATACGCTCGCCGTGTTCTTGAACTGCGGCTGTGCGCGGCAGACGTGCTTCAGGAGCACGGGAACGAGTCCCGCGGACCAGTCGTGCGCGTGTACGATGTCCGGGAACCACTGGAGCTTGTTGCATACTTGGAACGCGCCGTGCGCCAAGAGCGAGAATCGGTATGGGTTGTCGAAGAAATCAGGCTCGGCCCGCGTTCCGTATACGCCGTCACGCCCGAAACACTGCTCATGATCCAAAAAATACACGGAGACTTTTGGAAAACCTGGAAGCGGCGCAGTGTAAACTTCCGTCCACTCCTGCCCCATTCCCACGGGAACGCCGAGCGGTCCCTCAAGGGGTGTTAGCTTTTTTCTGTCGATTTTGTAATATCGCGGCATCACGATTTTTACATCGTGACCCAGCTCGCTCAAAGAACCTGCCAAAGCCGACACTGCATCGGCAAGACCGCCTGTTTTTGCGAACGGAACACATTCCGCACTGACCATCATGATTTTCATGTTTGTACCTCGCCCTTCTATTTATTTTCAGCCATTGCTTTTACAAAAGCCTTTTCTGAATTTTCGATTGTTTTCTCGCTCACGCAATATGCGAGCCTGAACCAGCCTTTTCCACCAAAGCCATTTCCAGGTGCGCCGAGAATCATGTATTTTTTGAGATAATCGCAAAACGCCATGTCGTCGCCGCGGAAATTGTCGGGAACTTTCACGAACAAGTAGAATGCTCCCTCCGGCCGCGCGTATGTGAGGCCTGCCTTGTCAAGAATTGCCATGAGCTTGTCGCGGCGGTTTTTGTAGCTTGAATAGTCAACTGCTGCATCCCAGGATTTTGCGATGACTTTTTGGAAGAATGCAGGCGCATTC
>JAFPYB010000238.1 GCA_017412405.1 Treponema sp.
CTGGAACGACCATCACGACCGACGGCGACGGTGCGAACGCTGTTTTCTCTACTGGCGAATCGTCCGAAATCAGCGTGAAGAACATATCAATCAGCACAAAGAAGAATTCTTCCCGAGGGCTTGATGCCACATACGGCGGCAAAATCACGGCGCAGAACGTGAGCGTCACGACGGAGGGCGAACACTGCGCGGCGTTCGCCACAGACCGTGGCGAAGGAACGGTGTCCGTGACTGGCGGAACGGTTGAGACTCGGGGGAAAGGCTCGCCTGTAATCTACTCCACGGGGAACATCAGTGTCACGAATGTGACAGGAATCGCAAAATCGTCGGAAATCGCGTGCATCGAGGGAAAAAATGAAATCACCATCACGAAAAGCACGCTCACGGGCGGAAGCGGGCTTTCTGGAGAGACCGAGTGCGCAATCATGCTCTACCAAAGCATGAGCGGGGACGCGAATGTGGGGACTGCTGTTTTTTCGTCGAGGGATTCCCGCCTCACGAACACGGCTAGAGGACCGTTCTTCTATGTGACGAACACGAAGGCCCGGGTGAACCTCGATTCCACTGAAATCAGAAATCCCGGCGGAATATTGGCGCAGATTTCAGGTAACAACTCGGAGCGCGGCTGGGGACGCGCTGGGGCGAACGGCGGAACGCTGGAGCTGAACGCAACGAACCAGTCAATCGAGGGCTACATAGTCGTGGATTCGATTTCAAGCCTGTCGCTTTCCCTCGGGAAAAAATCATCGTTCAGGGGCGCACTCAATGCGTCGGACGGTGGAACTGTGGACGTGACTCTTGACAAAAGCGCGTCGTTCGAGTTGACGGGCGACGCATATGTGCGAATCTTCCGCGATGGGGACACAAGTTTTGGGAACGTGAAGACCAACGGGCACACGATTTTCTACGACACGAACCGTGCGGAGAACAGCTCGCTCGGCGGGCGCACAATCACGCTCCCTGACGGCGGAAAATTCGTTCCAGTCACTTACGAGACAAAAACTGCGGCGCAGGACTCAGGCTCAAAAACTGGAACTGAGCATGGGGCAAAAGTCGGCGGCGCACCTGGCGGGCGTGGCGACATGACCACGATTTCTGGAATGCTTTCCGTTTCGCCAACGAAATCCGGCGTTTTCGTCTTGACCGATTCCGACGGAAAAACGACCGAGGTTCGCGTAATGGACGCACCTGGCGGCGGAAAGCATATGGGAAAACAAGGCGGAATGCCGCCCGAGCCTCCGTCTGGAGGATTCCATGGCGGGAATGGGGGAAAAGGTTCGTCATCCTCTGCGGGTGGATTCATGGGCGGAAATCCGCCTGCTCCTCCAAGCGGTGGCAAGGGCGGCCAAATGCAAAAGCCCATTTCTTCCGAAGAGCTGAAAAAATTCGTAGGCACTAGAGTGAAGCTTTCGGGATTCAGCGAGAATGACGGTTCGTTCGTGGTGCTTTCTGCGAAGGCTTTGTGACGGGCGTAGAGACGGAAGGGCTTTTTCAGGAATCGCGAGTTTTTTTGAAAAGCCCATAAATCTTTTGCGTTTTTGCTTCATTTTCTGGGAATTGTCGTGTAAACTGGTTTTTGGTCGTGTTCTGAATGCTCACGGTTTTTTACCGTGGTTTTCTGGGCATATCGATTAGACTTTTTAATCTACATTGCGGGGGATTTCTTATGAAGAAAACTTTTGCCATTCTTACAAGCGTACTAAGCGCGTATTTTATGTTCATTGCCTGTGAGACAACGGACGCTGCCAAGAAAAAGTCGGCGGCTCCGCAACCAGCGCAAATTGCATTCACCAAACCTGAATCTATTTCTGCCAAAGACCTTCCTGACGGATTTGCCGCGGAGGGATTCTCGGCAAAAATCGATTACGGCGCGTCACGGACTGTCAGCACAAAGGCGGAGCTTCTCGATGCTGTCAAAAAAGGCGGTGTCATATATGTGAACGGCATGATTGATTTGTCGGACGGAATGCTTCCAGGAGAGCCGGGCGGTTCCACCCCTGCTTTGGATGCGTTCGTCAAGCAGAACAGCCGATTCTCCACATACGATGAATTCAAGAAGGCATACGTTGCCGCGTGCAGCCTGACTACGAACGACCAGTCGAAAGGCCCTCAGAGTTCGCTCTATTCAACGCTTCGGGAGCTTGAAAATGCCTATTACAGCGCAATAACCCTCCAGCTCAAAAGCAACACCGTGCTAATCGGGCTTACTAACGAGTCTGGATTTGTGGGCGGAATGGTTTCAATCACCAACGTTTCCAATGTCATCTTGCGGAACTTGACCATTCTCAACGCCTACGACCCGTTCCCGCACCACGAGTCGGGAGACGGCTACAACGCCGATCCGGACAATGTTCACATCGAAATCGCAAAGAACGTGTGGGTTGACCATTGCACGCTGGGCGACACAATCGGTGTTTCCCACGTCCTGACTGGGGGCAAGGACGACGAGAAATGGCAGACGTTCGACGGCGTGTGCGACATCAAGGGCGCGAGCAACAACATCACCGTCTCGTACTGCAAATTCATGAACCATGACAAGACTATGCTCATCGGTGCCAGCGATTCCGAGTCAATCAGCCCGGAGGCGCGGCGCGTGACGATTCACCACAATTATTTCTACAACTGCGGTCAGCGCATTCCGATGGTTCGTCTTACGACTGTGCATACATACAACAACTATATCGACATGGACAAGACTGCAACCTACAAGAACAATTATGCCCTCGGCGTTCGGTACAACGCGCTCGTACAATCGGAGAACAACTACTTCGGCTCCGGCATTTCCTACTCGTACAGCGGACACACGAGCAAGCAGGGAACAGTCTATGTAATCGGCGATTTGGATAAATCATCGAGCGGAAGAAAACCTGGGCAGGTCTCGTTTTCAAAATCGGCTCTGTTCACTATTCCATACGCATACGCCACGATTTCCGCAAAGGAAGTTCCCGACTACGTGAAAGCGAATGCGGGCGCAGGCGTGATTCCTGTCACGCAATAACTTCCTGGGGGCTGTCTAAAAAGTTCAGTTGGCTGTGTCATTCCTAACTCGTTTCGGAATCTCAACGCTTGAGATAGCGTAGATGCTGAAACAAGTTCAGCATGACACTTGCTTCTAGGACAGTCCCCGGAATGAGTTTCAGAAATCAATCCTGCAGCGGCGGTTCTTCAATGACAACGCCGCTGTTTTGCTTTATACTGTTTTACATGAGAAAATCCTTAAAAAAAATCTGTGCGGCGTGCGGGGCTGTGTTCCTTTTTGCTTCCTGCGCCACAACAAAACTGCGCCCCGTATATGTGACTAACACGACGAAAGTTCAGCTGCTCCCGACAGATGCGGTGAAAACAGAAATCGATGACTATTATCTTTTTGAGGGCGTATTCGGCGACAAAGTGTTTTCTTCCCTCGCCTACCTCACGATGAATTCCCGCGAGACAGCTGTTGTCATGCTCTCGGGCTTGGGAGTGACGCTGGGTGAAATCATCTACGACGGTAAAATTTGTACTATTGATTCCGCCGTGATTCCGGACAAGCTCAAGCCAGAGTACATTGTCCTTGACTTGCAGAATGCGTTCGCTGATTTTGGCAAGCTGAAAAATCACTATGAGTCGAGCGGGCTTTTGTTCACGGAGTCGATTGAAAACGTTGCGGAAGGCGGCGAGAAAGCAACTGTCAGAACAATTTCAAAAGGCAAGGACGAAATCGAGCGCATTGAAATAACCAAAAAATCTGTTCTGGTCAAGAACAATCTGCGCAAATACGAGTACCGGCTCACGCGGTCGGAGGAGTAGCGCAAACAGCGCGCCAAAAGGAAAGGTCGTTCCGAAACGGGCTCGGAGCGGCCTTTCCTTACAAATATGCAGCGTCATGCTGAACGTGGTTCTGATTTTCAGCGGAACTTTCATCGGCGGCACGCCTTTCGGGGCGACCTTTTACATTAAATGCTCCCCGTTCAGATAACCGAGCGGATAGA
>JAFPYB010000027.1 GCA_017412405.1 Treponema sp.
CCGAGCCGCCTGAGCAGCCTGCCAAAATCCCCCCCCCGCAAGCAGGGCGAGCGAGCAAATGGCTGTCATGGCGCGATTTTTGATTGTCTGCACTTTTTTCATGTTGCTTCTCCTCATAAACTCCGCGTTGGCGGAGCTGTTTATAGATGCGTTTAGGTATGAAATCATTCTATCATGGGGAGAACGTCTTTTTTTTGCGGGAATTTGCACGATTCTGACATTTTGGCGAGAAAAGAATTGTGCAAAAAGTTGAAATAAACTGAAAGGAGTTTGCCGTGACCTGTCATTCCAGGCGTAGTGGATGAAATCTCGTAGAAGATTCGCAGGTTCTCTCTTCGAACTTGTGAATCTTCCATAGACATCCCGACTTCACTACGTTCCGCCCGATGTGACGACACGGCTCGGGCTGGCGACCCGCGAGTTTTGGAGTCCCCTTTGCTATTTCAGCAGGCGCACTTCGTTGTAGGCGAGGATGAACGGGCCTACGCCCTTTGCGTCGTCCTGCACAATAGGCTCGTCCATGTAGTATTCGAAGGTGCCGTCGCGCCGCTTGTTCTTCTCGGGGCCAAGCCCTGCCACAAGGCAGATTCCGCCAAGACTCAGCCTGCCGGAGTCCGTGTTCAGGTATGTGTCGCAGATTCCGTTGAACGCTTTGAGGCCTGCCTCCTTGTACCGCGCGTCGGCGAGGATTCCTGTGCGCACGCCCTTCAGGAGCGAGTAGGCGAAAATCGCGGAGCCGGACGTTTCAAGGTAGTTCTTGCGCCCCTTCGCGTCAACGCGGTCCGGGAAATTCGGCACTTGGTACCACATGCCGCTTTTGTCCTGGAAGCGGAGCATGGAATCCTGCAGGTTGATGAACATATCCCGCAGGTGGTTCCAGTTTTCGCTTCCGCGGTCCGAGGCCTTGTTGAGCGTGTCGAGCATTGCCATGCTGAACCAGCCCAGCGAGCGCAGCCAGAAATGCTTGCTCAAGCCTGTGTCCGGGTTTGCCCAGAACATTGATTTTGAGCTGTCGTAGCAGTGGTAGTACAATCCGGTGGTCACGTCCTTCATGATTTTTTCAACGTTGAAGAACTGGTGGTAGATGTCGTCGATGTTCTTGGAGTTGTTGAACATGACCTCGTACTCCATGTAGAACGGCTGCCCCATGTACAGTCCGTCCAGCCACACCTGGTTGGGGTAGATGAGCTTGTGCCAGAAGTTGCCCTCTTTTGTGCGCGGCTGGCGGATGACCTGGTCGTACAAGTTTTCCAGGGCCTTCTTGTATTTTTCTTTTTTGGTGATGGTGTAGAGCGTGAGCAGGTTTTTTCCGCCGTTGATGTTGTCGATGTTCCACTCGTCCTTGTCGTAGCCGTCGATTGAACCGTCGTCCGAAACGCGGTAGTCTTCGTAGTAGTCGGAGAATTTGAGGAATTTTTCATCCTTGCTCGTGTCATACATTTCCAAAAGAGCCATGACCATGCACCCGTCAATGTAGTCCCAGCCCGATTTTTCGCCGGTTCGTGCCTTTTCGATGTTCCATACTGGAATTTCAGCAGTTGATTTCGTCATCAGTTCGTCGATGTACTGATCGATAACTTTTGTGTCCACAATATACTCCTGTTCATCTTTGCTAGTAAAACAAAGCGTATTCTTCTATAATAAATGATATTCGCAATAAAATAAAGGAAAAATCATGGCAGACGTAAAAGTTGAATTCAAGAATCTTGTTGTTGCCGCGCTTGACGCGCTCAAAACCGAAAAAAATGTTGAAATCGATGAGCAGCTTTATGCAAAAATCGCGGTGGAAACGCCGCCGAATCCGGAGATGGGGGACTTGGGAATCCCGCAGTTTGTTTTCGCAAAGACATTCCGCATCGCTCCGCCCATGATTTCAAAGGAAGTGGTGCGCATAATCACGGAGAATGGGGAACTCGCCGAGCGCGCAAAATCAATCGGCGAGATTGTGGCGGTGGGGCCGTATGTGAACGCACGGCTTGACAAGTCATCCGCCGCCCGCGCCATCCTCTCAAAAATCGAGGCCGAGGGCGAAAAATACGGGACTCTCGGCCCGGACGGAAAGCCGTTCCTTGACGGCAGGCGCGTCATGATTGAGTTTTCTTCCCCCAACACGAACAAGCCGCTCCACTTGGGCCATTTGCGGAACGACGCTTTGGGCGAGTCGGTGAGCCGCATTCTCAAGAAGGCCGGGGCGGAGGTCTACAAGGTTGATCTCATCAACAACCGCGGAATACACATCTGCAAGTCCATGCTCGCCTACAAGCTCTTCCACGAGAAGAGGGGCGACACCCCGGAAAGCCTGGGCATGAAGGGCGACCACTTCGTGGGCCAGTGCTACGTGGAATTCGACAAATATTTGAAAGGCGAGAAGGGGAAGCCCGAGACCGCCCACCCGGAAGCCCAGGAGATGGCGGAGGAGATGCTCCGAAAATGGGAGGCCGGCGACGAGGAGACGAGAAAGCTCTGGGAGATGATGAACAAGTGGACGTTCGACGGCGTTAAGGTCACATACGACAGGACCGGCGTGACCTTCGACAAGTTCTATTTCGAGAGCGAAACATACCTGAAGGGCAAGGACGAAATCCTGAAGGGCTTGGAAAAAGGCGTTTTCTTCAAGGCCGATGACGGCTCTGTGCGCGTGGACGTTACGGAGGCCGTGGGCAAGGGCAAGGACGGCGAGGACCACGAGAAGGTTCTTCTGCGCAAGGACGGAACCAGCGTGTACATCACGCAGGACATCGGGACGGCAATCAGCCGCCACACCGACTGGGATTTCAACCAGATGGTGTACGTCGTGGCAAGCGAGCAGATTTTCCACTTCAAGGTGCTTTTCTATATTCTCAAGAAGCTGGGCTTCTCATGGGCAGAAAAACTCCACCACCTGAGCTACGGTCTCGTGAACCTTCCCAACGGTCGCATGAAAAGCCGCGAGGGAACTGTCGTGGATGCGGACGACTTGATTGACTCCCTCCGCGACGACGCGCTCAAGGCAATCAAGGAGCGCGGCCGGGAGGATGACGTTGGCGATGCCGCCGCCGTGGCCGAGAAAGTCGCGCTCGCCGCACTCCACTACTATCTTCTCCAGGTCTCTCCGATAAAGGACATGATTTTCAACCCAGAGGAGTCTTTGAGCTTCAACGGGAACACGGGACCGTACTTGCAGTACATGGGCGCGCGCATCGCCTCAATCTTGCGGAAGGCCGAGGAGGCGGGCGTTAAGGCAATGTCTCCCTCCGAGGCGGCTGCCCTTCTTTCCAGCGCGGAGGAGTGGGAGCTTTTGCGAAAGCTCGGCGACTATGGCGACGTGGTGGCAAAGGCGGCGGAGAACTTCGATTCGTCTGTCATCGCAAACTACATCTACGACGTGGCAAAGCTCTTCTCCAAGTTCTACCAGGAGTGCCCGATTCTCGGAAGCGACGACGAGAATTTGAAGAGGGCGAGACTCACCCTTGCGTCCGCCACGCTCCGCGTCCTCAAGGAGGCGATGGGCTTGGTTCTTGTTCCATATTTGGATAGAATGTGATGCACAATGGAACGGCGGGCACGATTTTTTCTCATATCCTTGTTTTTTTCGATTTCGGTTGTTCACGCGGAAAAGCTTTCCCTTCCTGTGGCGGGTCTTTTTGTCCCCCATGAATCGAATGTGCGTGCCGATTTCGAGTGGAACGAGAAATGGTTCGGGGAAAAATCGTCGTTCGTCTACAACCACAACCTTGCCCGAATCGCAATTCTGTTCTCCCAGCTCTCGTATTCGGACATCGAGGAGAAGCAGTACGATTCGGCGATTGTGGAGGCGTATGAGGCGCTTGGGGTGCAGCGGCAAAACATCGACTTGCACTACGACATCGACATTGACGACGAGAATTTCGGAATCGACCAGTGCGCATTCAGCTTCGCCTGCAAGGAAATAGACAGCTATTATGGAAAAAAACAGCTCGTTTTTGTGGTTGTCCGCGGAACGGTTGTCAATTTCCACGAATGGATGTCGAACCTGAACGTGAGCAACAACACGCAGAAAGTTCCGGTCTACCACGAGGGCTTCAACAAGTGCGCCCAGCAGGTCATGAACGAGCTTTTCTTCTTCCTGGAAAAACACAACATCGACTTGGACGACACGTTCTTTCTTGTGACGGGCCACAGCCGGGGGGCTGCGGTGGCGAACCTGGTGGGTGCTCATATGTGCGACACGGGCTATTTTGACACGGCCCGTCTCCATGTGTACACTTTTGCCACGCCGAACGTCACCACCAGCAAGAAAGTTGACAATCTCAAGTACGGCTTCATCTTCAACATATTGAACGACGAGGACTTGGTTCCCATGATTCCCCTCACCAAGAACTGGGGGTTCAGGCGGTTCGGCATGGACATGATGACGGTGAGCCTGTGGAATTCCCGCGGAACGGAGTTTGAGAATGAGTACGTCCCCCGCATGAACGAATATTACAAGAAATTCATGGGGCGCACATATGTCACGTCCAACACGGGAAGTTTTGTCCCGGGGTTCACGGTGGAGCTGCTTTCCAACAACTTCAAGGACATCGAGTCCTACTACCGCGAAAAGACGGGCTTCAAGGCACTCACCGAGCAAATGCTCAAGCGCGTCCTTCCTCCCGAAAAAAAACTGTCGATTGATGATGTTGTTCGCTCCACGAAAAAATTCAAGATTGCAGGCCCCTTGGAGCGCAAAATCGACGAGATTGTGAACCGCACGTTCGACATGCACGTGGGCGAAAGCTACCTTTCATGGCTTCTTGCGCTGAACGAAAACGAGCTGTACCAGGACGTGGGCAGCGTGAGAATCACGTTCAAGGGCAATTTTGACCTTGCGGTTTTTGACGAGAACAACACTGTTGTCGCAAAGGTCATGGACGGCTACACGCAGATGAAGTCGTCGAAAGTCCCTGTCGGGGTCCTCACCGTGCCAGGCTCCACTGTCCTGGGATTTCCGGCGAACAGGAATTTCACCGTCGCAATATACAAGGACACGATTATCCCGACGCCTGTCCATCTAAAAGTGGAGAACCTTGACGTGCAGGCGAACGTCGTCTCCGAGTCGGAATTCGACCCCGAGGCGACGGAGGAGACGGACTTCACCTTGCTTCCAAAAGTCGGAATCGTCTATGTTTTTGATGCTGGAAAAAAATCATTCTCGGAAAAATCTCTCCGATTCAGGATTTTCAAGGACAAGCTCAAGGCAAAAATCCTTGATGACGGAAAGCTTGACCAGTTCCGCTACTTTAGGTTCCAGCCTGAAATCAATTTTGGCACCGATTTTTTCAACAAATACGATTTTGAGCTGGGGTTCCACGCCGGAACGCGCATTGTTTACGGAAGCGTGCTCTTCTCGTTCCCGGAGGGCGGTTTCCAGCTTTCGCCGGGGCTGGGCCACGAGCAGTCGATTTTTAATCGAATCATGCTGAACATCGAGGTGTTCGAGCGCATGAGGTGGTTCAAGTCCAGCGGATTCCGCTTTTTGCCAAGCTCCCGCATTTCCATTTCGTACAAGCCTGTGCATTATTTCCAGATTTTTGCCGCGTATGACCTTGCCTTCAATGTGAAGGACCTGGAATTCGAGCATTTGTTCAAGTGCGGCTTGAAATTTTAGGAAATCGGTTCGGGCGGTGGGCTTTGTGGCATGAAAAAATTTAAGTTTTCCTATGAATTTTTCGATTATAACGGTATAATCTAGGGAAAAGCGAACGGTTTCAATGCGAATGCTGAAAATTCCGCTTGTTCAGTATTTTATTCGTTACTTTTTGCTGTTTGCGATATTCTATTTTCAGAAACTTTTAAAATTGGAGGATTCCATTTATGAAAAAGATGATTTTGGCTGGTGTGATTGCCGTTGCTTGCGGGGCTGCATTTGCTTTGACAGGAACTGAGGTTGTTCAGAAATACTTTGATACGAATCCGGCTCCAAGTTTCAGTAGGACTGTTTTCACTTGTGATTCCTATAAGGGTGGAAAATTGGACGATAGCCTTACGCTTGAGCAGTTTGGTCGCCACAGAAACGGTCTGACGGAGACCGTGTTCGAGGTCGTCAAGAGCGCCAGCCTGAAGGGAACTCGCTTCCTTCAGTCACAGAAAAAAGGTGACGATGCCCGCTTCATCTATGCTCCGGCATTGCGCACCGTCCGCCGAATCCCGGTTCAGGACAAGTCAAAGCAGTTCTGTGGTTCTGAGTTCACTTACAACGATACTTCTATGCGCGAGCTTGAGGACGACGACCACGAGCTTGTTGACGAGAAGGCTCTTGTTCGCATCGCCTCAATTTCCTACACATGCTGGGCCGTAAAATCAACGCCGCACTCAAAGAAGGACGTTGAGTACGACTACCGCATTGCGTACTATGACCAGAATACGGTCATGCCTGTGAAGACAGACTACTTTGACCGCAGTGGAAAGCTCATGAAGACAATGGAAATCAAAAAGCTCGTTCCTATTCAGGGCAAGATGAACAGAAAGCACTGGTGCCGCCAGGTTTGTGAGATGTCAAACAAGAGAACTGGCCGGTATTCAGTTATTACTGTAAAGAACCAGATTCTTGATGATGCCAGCACTGTAAAAGATGGCTATTTCACTCAGAACTGGCTTTCAACTGGAAAGAACTAACCTGCATGACGCAAAAAAGGCCGTCCTGGAAACTGAAAAAGTTTTGGGGCGGCTTTTTTTTGTCTTTTTGCGGTTTTTGATATAACAAAAAATTATCATCGATTTTTTGCTGTTCGCTGTCAAAAATGAAAAATCTCTGCACCTATATGGAAGAGGTTTTTTATGGATATTTTTTCTTTTTCTCCCTTTGGATATGAGGGGGCGCTTGTAAATGTGGAAGTCGATATTCGCCGTGGTATTCCCTCGGTGGATTTGGTGGGGCTTGCCGACAACGCGGTTAAGGAGTCCCGGGAGCGCATGAAGTCCGCCATAAGGAATTCGGGCTTTTCGTTTCCGGCGGAGCGTGTATTGATTTCCCTTTCTCCTGCCGACTTGAAGAAAGAAGGCGCCGGGTTCGACCTGCCCCTTGCCCTTGCCGTGCTTTCGGCGGATGCCGGCGGGGCGGAGCCGATTTGCGAGCCTGTGCTTGTCATGGGCGAATTGGAGCTTTCCGGGGCCATCCGCGCCGTGAAGGCTGTTCATGCGGCTGCTGCGACGGCGTTGGGGGCAGGAATCTCCAAGTGCATTGTCCCTCAGGCGAACGCCGCCGAGGCTAGGGAAGTGTCCGGCATGGGCGTGTTCGGGGCGGCTCATTTGGGCGAGGCGTTCAATGCGCTCTTTCACCCAGAGCTTTTCACCAGCCGCGCGGACGAGCGGGAGCAGTCGTGTGTGCCTGAGAATTGCGTCACCGTGGGGAATGTGCTTTTCCCTCCCATAGACCCGTCGCTTGATTTCAAGAACGTGGTGGGGCAGAAAAAGCTCGTCCGCGCCCTGCAGATTGCGGCCAGCGGCTCCCACAATGTCATTGCGTTCGGTCCGCCAGGCTGCGGAAAGACGCTTTCCCTACAGAGGTTCATGAGCATTCTGCCGCTTTTGACCGTGGAGGAAGCCCAGTCCACAACGCGCATTCACAGCATTGCAGGGCTCCTGCCCGCCACGTCGCCGCTCCTTCGCGTTCCCGTTATGCGTATGCCGCACCAGACAGCCAGCGTGGAAGGCATTTGCGGCGGCGGTGTGCAGTGCCGCCCCGGGGAGATTTCCCTTGCCCACAACGGTGTTCTTTTCTTGGACGAGGCGGCGGAATTCCGCTCGTCGGTTCTCCAGATGCTCCGTGTGCCGCTTGAGAGCGGGGCAATCAGTTTGAGCCGGGCCGGCAGGACAACGACATACCCGGCTTCGTTCCAGCTCCTGCTTGCGACAAACCCGTGCCCATGCGGGAACTACGGCTCTGAAGGAAAACTGTGCTTGTGCAGCGCGAAGGCTGTGGATATGTATTGGCGCAAGTTTTCCGGCCCTCTCCTTGACAGGATAGACATTAGGCTTGACGCGGGCGCGTCTGGCGGAGAGACAGGCGGGGGAGGAGATGTGGGCATTTCAAGCGCGGAACTTCGTGTTCAGGTTGCCGACGCGGTTTTCATCCAGCGGAATCGCCAGGGAAAGCGCAATGCGCACTTGTCGCCCCAGGAACTGCTGGAATTCTGCCCGCTTGGGAACGAGGAGCAGGCGTTTTTGGACTCTGTGGCGGGGACTTCCGATTTATCCCAGAGGGCGTTGAGCGGAATACTAAAATTGTCCCGCACTATAGCCGACATGGAAAAAAGCGCGAAAATCTGTGTGCGCCATATGCAGGAGGCGGTGGAACTCAGGAAAAATGTGGGGCCGCTCGCGCTTTTTTCTGCGTAGACAAAAAAAAGCCGCTCTGTTTTCAGAACGGCTTTATACCGGGTCTGAGACTCGAACTCAGACGCCCGTGAAGGCAACAGATTTTGAGTCTGTAGTGTCTACCATTTCACCAACCCGGCCGATGAAAATACTATACCAAAAAAATTTTTTTTTTGCAAGGACTAAAAATCAATATGCACAAAAAAATGGTGAAAGGCTTGGAGCCGCCCAAGCACTTTTGACAGATTTTATTTTGAAAAAAGTGATACAATGGGCGTGGTCTCGGCGGGGAAAATCTGCCGGCATTATTTTTTGGGAGAATTATGCGCGATTTTACGGGAAAAACGCCTGAGGACGTGTTGAAGTCTGTGTTCGGCTACGACAGTTTCAGGTCTCTTCAGAAAGACATCATAGAAAACGTTCTTGCAGGCAACGATACGCTGGCCATATTGCCGACAGGGGGCGGAAAGTCCCTGTGCTACCAGATTCCAGCCCTCATTTTCGACGGGCTTACCGTCGTTGTCTCGCCTCTAATTTCGCTCATGCAGGATCAGGTGTCCGGGTTGAATGCGCTGGGCGTGAACGCCGTTTTCCTCAATTCCAGCGTGGCGTGGGACTTGTACCTTGATTCCATGAACTCAATCAGGCGTGGCGAGACGAAAATAGTCTATGTGTCGCCCGAGGGCTTGAATTCGTCAAAAATCAGGGAGCTTCTGCATGATGAGCGCGTGCGCGTAAAGTGCGTTACGATTGACGAGGCTCACTGCGTCTCCGAGTGGGGGCATGATTTTCGTCCTGATTATTTGGAAATAGCCGGCATAAGGCGGGAGTTCAAGGATGCGGTTTTTCTTGCCCTCACCGCAACGGCAACAACCCAAGTTCAGAAGGACATAATAAAAAATCTCGCGCTTTCTGAGCCGTCTGTTCTTCTTTCAAGTTTCAACCGTCCGAACATCTTCCTTTCAGTGCGGCCAAAGCGCAATTCTCTTTCCCAAATTGAGGAGTGCATTGACAGACACGAGGGCGAGAGCGGAATCATCTACTGTTTTTCAAAGAAGGATGTTGACCAGATTACCGAGGACTTGCGGAACGACGGATATTCCGCCCTGAACTATCATGCCGGGCTTTCTGCCGAGGAAAGGCGGAATCATCAGCAAATGTTCATCAGGGACGATGTTCAGATTATGGTTGCAACAGTGGCGTTCGGAATGGGAATCAACAAGCCGAACGTGCGTTTCGTCATTCATCACACGCTCCCCAAGTCCATAGAGCAG
>JAFPYB010000005.1 GCA_017412405.1 Treponema sp.
AGCAGTAATAAAAAAATCGAAAGAAAAACCAAGAATATTTTTAATCTTTTGTTATCAAATTTTGTAAAAGGCATTAAAAAAAAATAATGAAATTTTATGAAATCTTCAATATAATTGTTGAATTGTGCTAAACTAGTTCTTTCAGCTGTTTGTTAGGGGAAGTGTGATGAAAAATGTTGCGATTATCGGGGCGGGACCTGCTGGTTTAACGGCAGCGTATGAGCTTCTTGATAAATCATCTGAATATTGCGTTACTGTATTTGAGGAGTCTGGTACAGTAGGCGGAATTGCCCGCACCGTAAATTACAAGGGAAACTATATGGATATGGGAGGTCATCGCTTTTTTACGAAAGTTCCTTCTGTGAATTTATGGTGGGATAAAATGCTTCCAAAACAAGGCGCGCTTTCTTATGACGATTTGATGCTTGGTCGGAAAGGAACGCTTGCAGACGGTGGGCCAGATCCTCAAAAGACTGATAAAGTTATGCTTATCCGCCACCGAATATCAAGGATTTTTTTCCAGAAGAAATTTTTTGATTATCCTATTTCTTTAAAGATTGAAACATTCAGGAACATGGGCTTGATAACTACAGTTACCGTTGGTTTAAGCTACTTAAAAAGCGTGTTATTCAAGCGTCCCGAACATTCACTGGAAGATTTCTATATTAATCGCTTTGGAAAAAAACTTTATTCCATGTTCTTTGAAAATTATACCGAAAACCTTTGGGGTCGGCATCCTTCCGAAATTTCAGCTGATTGGGGAGCACAGCGGGTAAAAGGACTTTCGATAAAGGCTATTCTCAGGAATATGATTGAGAAAACCTTTTGCAAGAAGAACAGAAAAATCGAAACTTCCCTCATAGAAGAATTTCTCTATCCTAAATTTGGGCCAGGACAGTTATGGGAAATCGTTTCGGAAGAAATAAGAAAAAAGGGCGGCAACATTTTATTCAATTCAAAGGTTGTAGGAATCGTAAAGAACGAAAATTCAATCTCATCAATTGTATATAGCCAGAATGGAGTTGAACAAAAAAAGGATTTTGACATTGTTATTTCCTCAATGCCGCTGAAAGATTTGATTCATGCGATGAATGATGTCCCTGATTCTGTGCGAAGCATATCCGAAGGACTTCCGTACCGTGATTATATGACAGTTGGCGTTCTCCTAAAATCCTTGAATCTTGTGAACAAGACCAATATCAAGACTTTGGGAGGCGGGATACCAGACAACTGGGTCTATGTGCATGACAAAAACATAAAGATGGGGCGGTTTCAAATCTACAACAACTGGTCGCCTTATATGGTGAAGGATATCGAAAATACCTTTTGGCTCGGACTCGAATATTTTTGCAATGAGGGCGATTCACTTTGGTCACTGACAGATTCTGAATTTGGAGCTTTTGCGGTTGATGAGATGATAAAAATGGGGCTTGTTTCTGACAAAAATTGTGTTGCTGATTTTCATGTTGAGCGCGTAAAAAAAGCATACCCCGCATATTTCGATACTTATGAGCATATTGATAAGCTTGAGGACTATTTAAATACAATCAGAAATTTGTATTGCGTGGGAAGAAACGGGCAGCACAGGTACAATAATATTGATCATTCAATGTGCACTGCTTTTGAAGCCGTAAAGAATATTTTTTTAGGAACCGCTGATAAATCTAATATTTGGAATGTGAACACAGAAAAAGAATACCACGAGTCAGCAAAATGAACATTAGAACGACCATCTTTCAGGCAATGCTTTATCTTATTGTTGGTGCTCTTGCTACCGTAGTCGAATGGGGGACATTTTATATATTGAACGCAAAACTTTGTGTCTATTATATGTTGGCTACGGCATTAAGTTTTATTGCATCAACATTTGCCAACTGGATTTTTGGCAGAATCATCTTGTTCAGAAATTCAAGTCAGAGCAAAATAAAAGAGCTTGCAAAAATATATACCGTAAGCATTGCTGGGTTGCTGATGAATCTTTTGCTTATGTATTTGTTCATTGAGAAATTAAATTTTTGGGAAATGTACTCAAAAATTTTTGCGACTGGAATTGTGTTTGTCTGGAATTTTCTAATAAGAAAGCTTTTGATTTATAAAATCTGATTACCGCATAAAAGCCCTGAGCGCGGGGACAAAATCTGTGCAGCTTCACCCGAACAGATTTTTCCCTCGCCCATGCCCAGAAAACCGAACTTTTCCGAAGGAACCCCGCCTACAGCCCCGAGTGGGTTATCTCCTGGGCCTTGGCCTTCACGGCTTGGAAAAGTTTTTCCTTGTCGCCCCTGTTCTCGGTTATGATTCTGACGAAAACGGAGCCAGCGACGACAGCCTCGACCGAATCCGCAAGAGCGGCCGACTGCGCACCGTTCGAGATTCCGAAGCCTCCGTAGATTTTGCTTCCGCCCTCGCCCACCGCTTTCAAGAACGAAAGAGTGTCGTCGTCGATTTTCGTGTCGCTTCCGGTGATTCCAGTCCTCAATGCGGCGTAGATGAACGGAAATCCCGCGCCCGCCATCTTCTTGAGCCGCTCCCGGCTCATGCTCGGAGCCGCCACGGGAATGTTCACCATGCCGTTTGTCTTGCAGGCGGCTGTAAGCCCCTCGTCGAAGTCGAACGGCAAATCGGGGATTATCATTCCCTTCACGCCAGAATCGGCCGCCATCTTGCAGAAATTTTCAACACCGGGCGTGTAGACAAGGCTTCCGTAGCTCATCAAATAGATTGGAATGTCTGGAAATTCGTCGTGCACTTTCTTTATGAAATCCAAGCCGTCGGCAGTCCTGTATTTCCTCGAAAGAACCTCCGTGCAGGCACCCTGAATGGCCGGTCCGTCCGCGCTTGGGTCGGAAAACGGAAGCTGAATCTCAAGTATGTCGGCCCCTCCGGCAACAAGCGCGCGGGCGGCAGTCAACGCCAAGTCGTCTGTCGGATAGCCTGCCACAAGGTGGCTCATCAGTTTTATCTTGCTCATTTTGTTTCTCCATTTTGTCCAGTTTTTTCATTTCCAAACGCCCTCTCGACGTTGGAATCCTTTTTGAGAGGGCGAATCATTTTCTCGTCGACATCGATGTTCTTCTCTCCGAGTGCGATTCTCTTGACCGTATGCCCCTCAGGAATGTCGAATCTAACGTTCAAATACGATTTTCCAGCAGGAAGATACTCGCTCCCACCCTCTTTTCTGTAAGCAGGAAGAAGGAAACGGAGCAGCCAAGGAACCTCGTCCATGGAAGCGTGGTTCAAGACGAACGCTGGAATGAACACACCGTTCTCGTCGTACGCGCAGGCGATGTTCGCGCTCCGCATTTCCTTGTACGAGATGTCGGTGTTTCCGCCATTGTTGACGACGACAATCGAAGCCTCGTAGGTTCTCACGCCCTCGCCTGCGAAGCTGAACTCGTCCTCGACTTCGCCCACGCTCTCAAGCTCGAATTCCAGGTTGCCGAGCTTCTTCAAAAGTCCCGCGCTCCAGCCTTTCTTCACGCTCTCCTGCGTAACGGCCGCAGCGTGGGCGGTCTTCTCGGCGATTCTCTCCGCGCCGCCGGAAGAAAGCCAGGAGACAGAGCATTTCAGGCCGGCGAAAAAGCAGACCCAGCCGAAAAATCCGAAGAGAAGTAGAAGCGCGACATTGAGAGAGCCGAAAGCGGACTTTCTCAATTTTGCGGCGACACCCCGTGCAAGCCACACCCAGAACAAGACGGCGAACACAAGCGATGCGACGAAAAGCAGGACAACTATATTTCCCATGCAAAAAAACTCCTTGTTGCGTTTATTCTACCATTGATTTGGCGTCGTGGATGTCCTTGTCGGATTCGATGCGCTCGATTTCGGCGTGGAGGAATGAAAGCCACTCGTCTTTCCTGAACACAGGACAGGTGATGAACACGTCCTTGTCTCCGCGGCCGCTCATGTTCACGATTATCGCCTTGTCCTTCGGCAGCGTGGGAGCGAGCTTTATCGCCTCGGCTCCGGCGTGCGCGCTTTCAAGTGCGAAAAGCACGCCCTCGTTCCGCGCGAAGAATTTGACGGCCTCCAACGCCTCGGAATCCAAAGCGGAAGTGAACTCGATTCTGCCTGATTTTCCCAAAGCGGCAAGCTGCGGCCCGATTCCGCAATAGTCGAGGCCCGCGGAGATTGAGCGGGTCGGCAACGCCTGTCCGTCGTCGTCCAAAAGGAAGCGGGACTTGTAGCCCTGCATGATTCCGTCCCTCGAAGCGTTTCCCGTCATCCTCGAAGCGTTCTCGCCGACCCCAGGACCGACCCCACCGGCTTCCACGGCGATGAGCCTAGGCTTCTCCTCGTCGACGAACGGAGAGAAGAAGCCTATCGAGTTCGAGCCGCCTCCGCAGCAGGCTATCAAAGCGGCAACATCGAGTTTTCTCTCGGCGGCCTGCCTCTTCACTTCCTTTCCGATTACGGACTGGAACTCGCGGACAATATCCGGGAACGGAGCCGGGCCAAGCGCGGAGCCGAGACAGTAGTGGGTCGTGTCTGGATTGGCCGCCCAGTCGCGCATGGCCTCGTTCACAGCGTCCTTCAAAGTGCGGCTGCCGGACGTGACCGCCTTCACCTTCGCGCCGTACATCTCCATCGTGGCCACATTCGGCTGCTGGCGGCGCACATCGACCTCGCCCATGTACACGGTGCAATCGAGTCCGAGCTTTGCGCAGGCGGCCGCGGTGGCGACACCGTGCTGTCCGGCTCCAGTCTCGGCGATTATGCGTTTTTTTCCCATGCGCTTTGCCAGAAGGCACTGTCCGATTGCGTTGTTTATCTTGTGCGCGCCCGTGTTCGCAAGCCCCTCAAGCTTTATGTAGATTTGCGCGCCCCCGAGCATCTCCGTAGCGGTCTCCGCGAACAAGAGCGGCGTCTCGCGCCCGATGTAGTCCCTCTGAATCGTCTCAAGCTCCTTCAAGAAGCTTTCGTCCTTCATCGCGTCGCTGAAAGCCACCTCAAGCTCGTCCAGCGGCCGTCTGAGGACCTCCGCCACATATTTTCCGCCGAATTGATTGAAGAATCCGTTTTTTGATTCCATATTTATTCCTCGCTCCAAAAAGTCAAATATACCCACAGGAAGCAAAATCAGTCCATTTTGCCCTATCAAACTTTGGCGGTCGAAGACAGCTTTCCACGAGTCTCACCACCACGTTTCTATACATAGAAACATTCTAGCGATATGAAACAGATGTGTCAAACAAAAAAACAAGTTCATCACCAAAAAACTGAATTTTATGTTACAATATGAAAGGTGAAACCTTTATATTGCAGGGGGTATCTTATGAACTTGACAAAAAAAATCTCTCTCGCCGTTCTCTTGACATTTTCAGCAGTAACAGTGCTTTCAGCGCATCCTGCCCCACGTCCGAGATACAGACCGGCACCAGTTCGAATATCATCGCCGGACTTCCTCATCCCGGGCTTGTTCTTCGGCGGTCTTGCAATCGGAACCGCCATCATTGCGGCATCGGCCGCCGAGTCCGAGGCGAACGCACGGCGGGCAGCGGCAATGCAGGCTCCAGTCCAGCAAGTACCCGTCTACACGCCGGCTCAAATATATTCGCAGCCCACAACTCCCAACGTGGTGGTGGTTTCAAGCCCCGCGCAGGAGCAGGTTGCCAGCGTGTCGGACCCCACGGCAAACAGGAACTTCGTGACAAAAATCGCGGTTCTAAAGGCGGACGGAAAGACAATCTACTACGATTCGCTTTACAAACGCCCAGTGCGCTATGCCGGTGACATCGTGTATCTTTCAACAATCAACGTTGACGATGTAAAACTGAGCTACAGCGCGATTCAAAACGTATCTTACACTCCGTACAGATAAAGCTCCTTAACGTTTTCGGGCTTGCAGATTTTCTGCAGGTCCATTTTTTCGTGGCTGTCCTCGAAGTAATTGTCATGGGACTGTCCCAGAAGCAATTGTCATGCTGATCCTGAATCAAGTTCAGGATGACAGTTTCAGCATCTACGCTATCTACAGCGTTGAGATTCCGAAACGAGTTCGGAATGACACGGCTAACTGAATTTTTTAGACAGCCCCCCGTTTTTTTCTCCCGCCACCAGTCGAAACATAGTCTGTTTTGTGCTACAATTTTTTCTATAATATAGTAGAGGAACATCATATGGCACACGAAAAAATCGAGGGCGCACTCACTTTCGACATAAACTCTGGAAAATTCTGGGTGACAGACCCAGAAGACACTTCTCCCAGAACGTCAATCGAATTCGGGGACACATTTGAAGTAAAAATCGAGGACAAATGGGTGGAAACAGGTATTGAAATCACCAGCGACGAAAGCGGAAACCTCCTTTTCAAGCTCAAGAACACAAACTACGCAGGAATCCTCGACGGACTCGAAGTACGCATCTAAACAAAAACCGGAAGGCAGAACATGGTCATCGTTTTGAAAAAAGACATTTCTGAGAGCCAGAAATCAAGCATAAAATCGCTTTTGCAGGGGAAGAATTTCAAAATCAACGAAGTGAAAGGCGAAGAGTCCACGATTCTTGCAGCCGTCGGAAAAGTGGCGATGGACACCCGCGAAGTTGAGATTCTTCCAGGAGTGGCAAGCGTCATCCCCATATCAAAGCCGTACAAGATGGCAAGCCGCGAGTTCAAGAGCGACAACACCATTGTGGAGATTCCCAACAACCGCGGCCAGACAATCCGCGTGGGCGGAAGCCGCCTCGTCACCATCGCAGGCCCTTCCACCGTGGAAAGCCGTGAGCAAATCATGGAGAGCGCGAAAGCGGTGAGCGAAAGCGGAGCCGTCCTTCTGTACGCTCGGGCGTTCAGGCAGAGCACTTCGCCCTACGCCTTTGCAGGGCTTGGCGAAAAAGGTCTTTCCTATTTGAAAGAGGCAGGCGAAAAATACGCCCTTCCCGTCGTGACGGAAATCGTCACCCCGGAGCATATCCCCCTCATGTGCGCCCACGACGTGGACGTGTTCCTCGTGGGCGCGCGCAATATGCAGAACTTTGAGCTTCTCAAGCAGCTGGGAAAGCTGGGAAAGCCGGTCATCCTAAAGCGCGGGCTGTCCGCCACGATTGAGGAATGGCTCATGAGCGCGGAATACCTTCTGTCGTCGGGAACGGACAAGGTGATTCTCTGCGAGCGGGGAATCAGGACTTACGAGCAGGCAACGCGCACCACCCTAGACTTGAGCGCGATTCCAATTCTGCGGGAGATGACCCATCTTCCCATCATCGCAGACCCGAGCCACGCCCTCGGAATGCGGGACAAAATCGAACCGATGGCTCTTGCCGCAATCGCGGCCGGGAGCGACGGAATCATCGTGGACGTGCACCCAGCCCCGGAAAAAGCGTTGAGCGATGCGTCCCAGGCCCTGTTCCCGGAACAGCTTGAAAAAATCATCAAGGACATTGAGGCACTTGCCCCAGTCCTCAAAAAGGAAGTCGCGCACATAAAGCCCGCCGCAAGCGAGAAAAAAAGCGAGGTTGTGGAGCACAACTCGCCGTCCAAGCCAAGATGCCTGTTTTCCGGCATGAAAGGCGCGTATGCGGAAATGGCGGTCATCAAGTATTTTGAGAACCAGGCGCAGGCCGTACAGGTAGATTCCTTCGGGGAGATTTTCCAGCAGGTTGTTGACGGAAAGGCCGAATACGGCATGGTTCCCATCGAAAACAGCACGGCAGGCTCAATCTACAACAACTACGACAATCTCACACGATACGAGGACATTTCCATTGTTGGGGCAATAACGCTCAAAATCGAGCATTCGCTTCTCGCACCGAGGGGGGCAACACTGGAGACAATCAAGAACGTGTACTCCCATCCGCAGGCGTTGAGCCAAAGTTCCGCCTTCCTTGAAAGACACAAGTGGAACCTGATTGACTCAATTTCCACGGCGACGGGAGCTTCAATCGTGGCAAAAAAGAACTCTGTTGAGAACGCGGCCGTGGCGAACGCGCGGAACGCACAAATCTACGGTCTTGAAATATTGAAGGAAGGAATCGAGAACAACCCGAACAACTACACGCGTTTTGTCATAATCGCGGCGAACCACTTTGCCAAAAAGCTCATTCCCAACGACAAAAAGCCGAACATGGTCACGCTAATGTTCTCCACAAAGAACGAGGCAGGCGCGCTGTACAATGCGCTGGGAGTGTTCAAGGACACCGGGCTGAGCATGAACCGCCTTGAGTCGCGGCCGATTGCAGGAAAGCCGTGGCAGTACTGGTTCTACACGGATGCGTCGCTCAGCGGCGCGGAAAACCCGACAGAATACGTGGAACAGGTTGTGTCAAAGCTCAAGGAATGCGCCCAGGACGTGCGAATCTTGGGCATATACGCCGAATAAAAGTCCGCTCCGACTGGGGCAAATCATTTTGGGTGGACAAAAAAGCAGGCTCATTTTTGAGCCTGCCCACTCTATTTATGCCGAAACAGCGGCTTTGATTTCATTCAGTGCGTTTTCGTCAGGAGTAAGCTGCGCCTTCACAACAGCCTTCACAGTTCCGCCCGCGCCCTCCACGCGTCCTTTCCAGTCCTCCAGGAATGCCCCGTCGCCCCAATCGTACGAGCCGAACAGGACGACATTTTTTCCGCCCAAGCTGCCCTCGATTGACGAGAAGAATGATTCCGCAGAATCCTCAAGCTGCTCCGCTCCCATGGCCGGGCTTCCAAGCATAATCAAGTCCGCCGCCAGAACCTGCGCGCTGTCCGCGCTGTCCGCAGTGGAGAAATATGCGTCCGCTCCAGCAGCTTCCTTTGCCGCATTTGCAAGCGCTTCCGTGTTTCCAGTTGTTGATGCGTATACGATAGCTACTTTCATATCTTACGCTCCCCTTTTTTGTTTTGAATATTTTTCGGCAACGACAGGAACTGACAGTCCCTCGTCGAGCCATTTCATGCAGGTTTCGCTGCATGATTTGTACATTTTCATCTTCCGCTCAGCCTCGTCCTTGTTTCCGTAGACTTTCCAAAGGGCCGAATACTTGAAACCGAACCGATTTTTCTCGAATCCGAGGACATCCACCAGCGGATACCCCAAAAACACCCCCACCTCATGAGGAAAATCGGGAAAATGGCACAGGCGGAACAAAAGCTCTCCCAATATCCTGTTGAACCCGTCGTCAACGGGATAGCCCTTGCCGCGGAGATACCGCAGGTTTTCCCCGTCGCTGCAGATTTTTTCAAGCAGATTCCGATCGAACACAAAGAACAAAACACGCCCGTCATCCTTCCTGATGGGAACAAAATACCGCCGGAACTTGACGAAATCGCTCTGCCATTCATGGAGCTTCTGTTTTCCGCCCAAGAAACAATCCCCACGCATCGAGAAAAGGGAGGCAGGTTTTATTCCACACAAGGCGGGAGCAGAACAATGAACAATCGTCTCGTCGAAACTCATTTTCTTACCCTCCTCAAAAAGCTGACGCATTGCAAGAAAGCAACAAACTTTTATTTGCAAAAAAAATAACATGGGCAAGCTGATGAAACAGTCTAAATTTCAACTTGCCCATGCTATTAACAGCAACCACTCAGGTATAAACCCGAGTGGTTGCTGAAGAGGTACTAAGCAGACAGCAAATATGAAAGCCGTAGCTAACTTATGTTGTTAGCATACACTTACTTTTGTTCACTGTCAATAACTTTTTAAAAAAAATTAAGATTTTTTCTCCGAAACGAGTATTTTTGGACTATTCCTTATCAAGCTCCGCGAAAATTGCGTCACGGTCAAAGGTTCCATCCACCATTCCGGGAATTCTTTTAAGCCCCATGCAAACCGAAACACTCATCTCCTTCATGACGCGGCCAATTTCCTCATCCGAGAACGGACAGTTGTCAGTGACAATCATGGTCGCAAAACTGAATGAAACGAGCCACATATTGCTAAAATACTTTCTTGCGGCTTCGGCGCTCATGTTATGAATATGCATGACCGACTCCAAAACCAAGTCCTCCATGAACTGCTTGGATTCCATAAGACCGCCGGAAACTCCGCTGGGCCTTTTCAAAAACAAGAACTTGAACAGCTGAGGTTCTTCCCGAGCAAAAACAATGTACTGCATCCCCGCGCCAAAAAACGGCACCTGTGAGGCAAGCCCCTTCTCAATGTACTGCCTGAAAATTTTCCTAGCCTCTTCGTATACATTTGCCTTCACATGCTCCATAGAATCAAACCAGGTAAAAATCGGCTGGGAAGATGCCCCGATTTTTTTGCCCAACTTGCGCGCCGTAACAGCCTCAATGCCCTCCGTCCTGGCAAGCTCAAGGGCTGCCGCAACAATTACATCTCTAGAAGTTTTTGTCATTCAATCCCCTCCAATATATTAGACGTGTTCGGAAAACTGAAGTTTCCAAACAGGTTCGTGTCTTGCCCAAGCAACCACACTGCCGCTCGGCTCCAATCATATAAAAATCCTGCCGAGGATTTTTCTGCGCTCCACTAGTACTTGAAGCTCATCCGCTGGATGGGGCTAGGCCCGATTCTCCTGCAGACTTCTTTGTGCGCCTTTGTGGGATAGCCCTTGTGTTTTGCATAGCCGTATTCAGGATAAAGCGCATCAGCCTCCACCATCATCCTGTCCCTGGCCACCTTGGCAATTATGCTCGCCGCCATGACGCAGGGAAATTTGCCGTCAGCCTTCACCTCGGCTCTAGCACCGCATGGAAGATTCGGCACGCGGTTACCGTCCACAATCGCCTGCACAAACTCGGCTTGCCGTTCCATAAATCCCTCGGGAATCTCCACGCCGTTCCGAGCAGCCCAATTCCCCAGCTTTGAGAGCGCATCAGCATAGGCGCGGGACATGGCGCAGAACGTAGCCTGCAAAATATTCATCTCGTCAATTTCGGTGTGGCTCGCAATTCCAAGCCCCCAGCAAGCCTTTTCCTTGATGATTTTTTCCGCCATCTCCCGTTTTTTCTCAGAGAGCTTTTTTGAGTCGTTCAAAATCTCGCATGGAAAATCATCAGGAAGAATGACGCACCCCGCAGTGACAGGCCCAGCCAAAGGACCGCGCCCAGCCTCATCAATGCCAGCAACAAACATATCCACCTCCGTTCATATGCTCCAAAACAAATCTCACCTGAACATAGTCGCGCCAAAAAAACGCCCGGGCGCGTCGCCAGAGGAATCCGCCGTGCGCTCCGTCCAGATTGCGCTCATGTTCCGCGTCTTAAGCTCAAAGTCGCAAACATACACGTTCTCGGACAGCGCGATTTTGGACGAGACAAGCTCGGCAATCCGCCCGAAATGCGCCAACGCCCGGCACCGAGAGCTTTCAAGGGTGAACTCGCCGCCCTCCACACTAAAACAGACGGCAGTTTGCCCCACAGACGAGACCCGCGACGAGGACACCACAATCCTTGAATCCTCGGCGATGACAGGGCAAGAATAGGCGGCTCCCTGCACAGTAAGCCCAGAACGCGAAAGCTCAAAGTCAGAATCATGAATGAGAAACGCAATCGCGTTCAAGGAGAAATTCCCCACAATCTCGCAATTTTTGAGCGACACTGACGACTGGCGCACGACGAACATTTTCTCGCTTGCGCCACGCTCTTTTTCTATCACGAAACCGTCAAGCTCGATTTTTGCCCCGTCCAGCACCACGCAAGAATCCCCGGGAATGACGATTTTAGAGCGTTCGGTTCCCGAAAACGAACAGTCCCCGCGAATCACGCTCTCGCCCCGAGGAAAGCGCAGAGTCCCCTCCACAAAAAAATGGGCATCAGGCGATGATTGTGCGGTCCGAAGCACCTGGGACACCTTGGTGAAAGGAGCCTCCATGCTTCCGTCGCCGTTCTTCGACTTGGATTTTTCCGCAAAGTAATAGTTTAGCGGGTCGAGGGCTATTTCATACGACGAAATGCCGCTCCTGTTCCCCGCGGCATCCACCGCATAGGCAAAGACGCGGTAGAAAGTGCGACCCTTTTTTTGCGGGGACAGGACGATTTTTTCTCCCCCCGCCGCCAAAGAAAAAGATTCCGTGCCGTCAAGGTCAAGGTTGTTTTTTTCAGAGGATTTTTCATCTGCCTGAACGAAAGGACCTTTCACCACGAAAAAGGAAGATTCGCCTTCATGGACACCAACAGTGATTTCCGCCCTGCCCCGCGCATGGCTTTTTTGCGCCGATGAGACAAAAATCGGCTCCTCGGGGCTTTTCCGGTCTATTGAAAACGGCATATGCGCCACACCAAGCATCTCGTCGCCACGGAACACCTCAAACGACGCGTCCCCGGAAAGCTCCTCGCCATCAAGCGCATCTATCGAAAAATCCGTGTATTTTGTGCGCCTCACCACTTCGCCTGAAACGCCGGACGAAAGGAGTCTGAGCGAAAGATTGCCCTCCCCGCCGCCACCAGACGCCGAAAAAGTGAGGGGATTGTTTCCGCCGTTCGCGCCTGAAACAAAAAGACTTCCGCCATATGCAGAAGCAGGCGATGTTTTTTCCCCGGGAAACGCCTGAGAATCTGCCTGCATCTCGATTCCAGAGACGTACACCAAAAAACGCCATGAGTGCGCCCCGTCCGAGACAGTGCAGGGAACATAGCGCGAAAGATTGTTCGCCCGCCGAACGAGCAGAGTCCTTCCGCGCTGGGAAGGCTCGTCGCCCCAAAAAGAGTATGTGAGCTCCTGCGGGATTGGAAGGGGCTTTGCCGTGTTCACGCACACAATTCCGCCAGAAACAAAATCGCGCACGAACGCGCCCACATTCTCGCTTCCCCCTGCACTCTCGCTCACCCCGTAGGAAATTTCGTATGATTCCTTCTCCCCCGCCCCGCCAGCCTGCGGACACAGAACGACGACCTTGAGCGTCACGTCACCCGCCACATCAAGAAGAACCGGTCCGTCATAGACAAAGCCCGATTCCAGCGGATCCGAGCCTGAAAGCGAGTAATAGCACTCCTCGCCCTCATTCAAATCCACGAAAAGACACTGCTTGTTGGCCCACACCCCCGCCCCAGGGGACAGAACGCGCGTTTTTTCCGCCGATGAGAAAAAAGGAAGGGCAAGCGCAAGGACAAGAATCAAAAGGAACGAACGGTTCATTTTCCCTTGTCCCTGAACGATTCAATTCTCTCGAACACGGCGCGAAGCTCCTCGTCCTGGGAGAAATAGTACTCCTCAAGCTCCTCTTTCGTAAGCCCCACAAGCTCGTGGCTCAAAAAATGAATCCAGCGGTCCTCATCTGGCTTTGTGATGTCAAGTTTACGGCAGAAATAGTCGGGAACGACGGAAAGCGGCTCCTTGTAGGTGAAATTCTTGTAGTCGTGCACCACCACCTTGATGTCGTTCCTGGGGATTCCGTGTTCCATCAGCTCTTCCACAAGGAAGCGGATGGTGTTGCCCGTGTCGCAAATGTCATCCACGAGAAGAACCTTGTCCCCGGCCCGCAAATATTCCGGCGAGTACGTCCAGCCGTCAACGCGCACTTTGCCGCACTGGTGCACGTCGGTGTAGCTCCGCGCCACCACGGCCGCGTACAGGACAGGCTTTTTCCCCTTGAGTACGAGCTTGAAGTACTCGCTGATGACGTTCGCCATGTATGCCCCGCCACGGAGCGATGAATAAATCACGTCAGGCACGAAGCCGTCCAGAAAAATCTTTTCCGCAAGTTTTATTGCGTTGTTCCGCACAGTCGAATAATCCAAGAATTCTTTCACAATTTTTCTCCTTGATTTGTTATGGTCTGAATATAGTCAAAATGCGTCTTGTAGAACCGCCCGTTCGCCGCAAGGACAATCCTGGGAAAATCAAATCCATGGGAAGCGTCAAGCTCCAAAGCCTTTTCAAGGAACTCCGATTTCCGCACCGCAAGCTCCGCGTATTCAACGGGAAGCACGGCGTAGGAGAACGCACCTGAAACGAGCGCGGGGATTATCTCGTCGTTACCGAGGGAAAAATCAAGCAAGTCCAACACGCTTTCCAATGCGCGGTAGTAGGAGCTTATAGAAAAATTGAAGCACAGGATTTTTTCGCCGCCCCTGCGTATATCATCAAACGAAATGTCATTTTTGTCAAATTTTACCCGCGCATCAGTCCGCGAGACCAGGAAAAACCCCTCGTTGCGCCATGTTTCCAGCGAAACGACGGCGGAAGAAAGCTGTTCGCTGCGAGAAAGTTTCTCAAGACACTCGGACGGAATGTAGCCCAAGTCCAAGTCGCCGGAAAGGAGGCGAGAGAAAATTTCCTCCGCCGAGTCGAAGGATTTGAAATCCATGTTTTCGTTCCGTATGATTCCGAAAGGCTCAAAAAATCGCCCCACACCGATGTTGATGATTTCATTCTCCGCCACAGTCTTCCCCCCCGGTGCGGAAGAAGACCCGCCGTCGGATTTTTTCCAGCACGAAGGAATGCAGAGAAGAATCAATATGACGAACAAAAGGATGGAGGATTTTTTCATGCGCCCTACCCGATGAACTGGGAGCAGACTTCCTTGACCGCGCCCAAAAGCTCGTCCATGCCGTTTTTCGTGGTAAAAGCACCAAAACTGAAGCGCACGGCGGAATCCTGTATTTCAGGCGGTGCGCTCATGGCCTTGAGGATGGGACGCGACTGCTTTTTTGCGGAACAGGCGCTTCCTGTGGAAATGCAGAATCCTTTCGCGTCAAGGGCGCGAACCATGACCTGCCCCGGAATCCCAAGAAATGCAGCCTGCACAATCCACGGGGAAAAAAGTTCCTGCACATTCCGGGACAAGTCCGCGCGGAGGGGCGGGACAAGCCGGCAGTTCGGGATGGACAAAAGCGAGGCGATGAAATCCGCCGTCCATGAACGCTGCTCCAAAAAACGCTCCGTCTCAGTGCAAAACGCATACTTTTCAAGGCACTTGGAAAGAGCCACCGCGCCGAACAAGTTTTCCGTGCCGCTGCGCACGTTCTGCTCCTGCCCGCCGCCCACAAGGAACGGCCTGAACCTTCCAGGCTCGGACAAATACAAAAGCCCGATTCCGCGCGGCCCCGATATTTTGTGTGCGCTGAACGCCGCGCTGTCCGCCCCCATCTCCGTTATGCAAAGAGGGATTTTTCCTGCCGCCTGCACGCAGTCCACATGGAAATGCGCCTTGCGCTTACCCCCGGAAGCCCGGGCGATTTGCTCCGCAATGGCGCGCACAGGCTGTATGCAGCCAGTCTCGTTGTTCACAGCCATGACAGAGACCATGAGGGTGTCAGGCGTAATCTTATCCGCGATGGACTGGGAATCCACGAAGCCGTTCTTGTCGGGGTTCACCGTGCAAATGTCGAAGCCCCGCTTTTTGAGCATATCGCACTGGGCGCGAACGGCAGGATGCTCCACCCCCGATATGATTATGCGCCCGCTCTTTCTCTCGCCCGCAAGCACGGAAAGGAGCGGGAGCGCATCGCTTTCTGTGCCACCAGACGTGAAAAAAAGCTGGGACGGCTTTGTTCCCAGGGAATGGGCGCACAATGCGCGGGCATTTTCAAGGACAAGCCGCGCGTCGCTTCCTGCCTTGTGGCTGGAGGAAGGATTTGCAAAATGCTCAATGGAAATTTGAAGCGATTCTTTTAAAATATCTGCATCCTGGGGGCTTGTGGCCGCCCAATCGAAATAGTGGTCAACATTCATGCTGCATTGAAGCATAACGGAAAAAAGCGGAAATTTCTACATATTGAATTTCTGCGGGGGGTTCAGCCTCAAAACCCCGCTAGACCTGCGGGAAAAGGACTGGTTTCCCCCAGGTCTACTTTACAGCAGCCTCAGCTTGCAGAATCCCGTTTCTGCACCTTCTCTTTCAGCATGGACGATGATATGCCCTGGGTGTATTCGGGTTCGACAATTTGTCCGCCCCACTCCGACATGATTTTTATCGCTTTCTCCCTTACGTCGGACAACGGTCCGCTCCGCCAATCTGTGCCATGAACCATGTAATCAGGCTTCATCAAACGCAAATTCGGCTCATAGTCCTTCGTCATCTGAGGAATCACATGGGCAACACCCTTTATGCTCTCGACTATCACTTTCCTTGTTTCGTAGTCCATGACAGGCGCAGGCTTGTAGCTTTCTATCGCCTCATTCGTGAAAAGCCCCACCGTCACTTCGCCAAGCTCCGCCGATTTTTTGATGATGTTTATGTGGCCAGGATGCAGAATATCCACCGCCATAGGTACATACACCGTCTTTTTCTGCCCCGACTGAACACCATCGTACACGCCGTACTTTTGGAGAAGCTCCTTGTGGGCAAGTATCCGAGAACGAACCTTCTCGTCGGAGAAAATGTCCGGGTTGTCCGTCGAAAGTTCCGGCATGAGAGGTTTTGCAGGACGCAGGCTATGGTGCACGCAACCGTCACACAGTGTGCCGCAAAGCTTGTCATCCAAAAACATACGTCGGACTTCTTTCATCTTCTCGCCATACCACCCATCTTTCAGAGAGACCTTGTTTAAATCCGCCACAACGAGCATATTCTCAAAATCTGCGTTCTCGACAGACAAATATCCCTCGCAGGTCACGCATATCGCATCGAATGGCAGATTGCATCGGCGGAACGCCTCTCCGTCAGAATAGCATTTCAGAAGCGTGTCAATCTCAGGCATATAGCCGCCTTGGTTATAAACATACTTGAACACAATCTGATCGGCAAGCCCATAGAACACCTTGAAGTAGTCGTCCTTGTACGGCTCTGTGAAACGAGTAAGAATCCCCGTGATATATATTTTGTAGTTCCTACCAGATTCTTTTCGGTACTGGTTAAGATAGCGAAGATGCTCCATAACAGTATCAAAATCGTCATGCCCATGTATAAATTCGTACAATTCCCGATTCGGCGCGTTTATTGAAAATTTTATGCTGTCAAGACCAGCATCGATGACAGCCCGTATTTTTTCGGGGGTCGCAATAGAACCGTTTGACGTAAGATACACATACTCATAGCCTATTTCCTTCGCCTTCTTGATGTAGTCAGGCAACTCCTTCACCAAGAACGGCTCACCCGTGGCATAAAAACCAACCTCGCGAGTCCCCAAATCATATGCCTGCTGGAGAACGTTATACAAAAATTCGCTGTCTATCTTTCCAACCTTGCGCTTCATTTTCTGGTGCGCACAGAACAAGCACTCGTGGTTGCACGCATTCGATGTTTCGACCAAAAAGTTCGTGTACGGAAAAGGCGGCTCAAGCGTGTACAGCTCCGTGCGATTCGCCTTCTTCAAATTGACTCTTTCCTGTAAATCCATAAAGCTACTCCTTACTTATTCTCCGTGGTTTTGTCCAGAATTTTTTGTTTGCCAACCAGATAGTCATATTCCGCCCTGGCAGAGCCGCCCGTGTTCGCCCAACACTCAGAACGCAATTCATCCCGTCCATATTGAAGCTTTTCATTCCGCAACGCTTCAGATATGATTTCATCAATGCGGTCGAAATCTGCCTCCTCAAGTTTCACGCCAATTTTGGGAAGCGCCGAGAATTCCCAAATGTCACTCACCCACGCCATGTCATAGGGCGACGGGTCGAATTCAACGTCCGTGTAGATAACCGGCTTATCGAATCCAAGGGCAAAATCGAACATTGTGCCTGAGAAATCAGATATGAGGACATCGGCTTTATTCAACACGGAAAAGTTGTCAACATCGAAATTCCATTCGATTTCAGGAAAACGCTCCATCAGCGGATCCAAGACATTGCGCTCGCTTGTGGCAGTCTGCGGATGCGGGCGGACTATCACATTGCACCGAGTTTTTAGGAGCGCGGAAAGAAACCGTTCGCCGAACTTCGTGAGGATTCCGCTTTTACCCCAGCTCGGAGCAACAAGCACAATCGGCTTCTCGCTTTTCCCAGGCTTTTCCGCGGACTTTCTCTGCTCCATGAGGCTGTCCATGACCGAAGAGCCAACGACAACATATTCTTTCCGTGCAATGCCAGGACGCATGGACTCAATCTCCTTGCCCTGACAAACTTGACATTCGCCGTTGGCAAGTACCGCATCGTAGTGGTCAAGCCCGAACATGCGATAGCAATAAATCGACCGCACCGTGTGCGGGATATGCACATACCACTTGACGTAGCGGCTGCGCTTCCACTGGTACACGCCAAGCCCGGGCGTGGTGGAAACCACAATGTCGGCGTGAAGAAGGTTCATTTTTGCGTAAGGCTTGTTTTTTTCACCCAAGTATTGTGCATGGACAAACTTGTACGGCATGGAAAGCACCGGGTCATCCGCGCTTGCCGTGTAATATGTCAAATCAACACCGTGAGATTCAAATTCGTCGCACAATGAGTGGAACACGTTCCAGTACCGCCTGTGGTCGGAGAAGATGACGAACGGAATGTTTTTCTCGTCCATCGATTTCGCCCGCCCGCCCGAAACAAGAAAACGGAGTTTCAAAAATACTGTGCGTAGCGCGAACGTTCCCGCCGCCGCAAGCCCAATGAACAGGCTGAAAATCATGCTCCCCGTACCGGGGTCTATGTAGAGGGGCAGAATCATTCTTCGCCTCCATTCTGTTTTTTCCATTCTTTAAGCGGAATCCAGTTCTTCTCGTCGTAGATGTTGTCTTGAACGTGCCAGTTCAAATCCTCGGTAAACTGGAACTGGGTTGCTTCTTGAAAATTCCCGGCATTCCAGTCGTAGCACCAATGGATGTCAACTCCCCCGTCCTTGTTCTGGACGAGCCTTTTCCCGGTGAAAGGATTCATGTCGGAAAGCCCCAGTCCGTCTTTCGCAAGAAAGATAGTGTCGGCGTTCGTCATGAACGTGTCGTCAACGTGAATTCCTTTCGATGAGCCAAAGTCCTTCACAAGGAGCATGGCGGTCATCCACATTGCCTCGTGCGGACGTAAAATTGAAAAACCGCCGAACGTCCCCGTCATTTTGCCGCCGTCAATGCCGTGGTCTGAAACGATTATTATTCTCGTGTTGTCCCAGCAGCCGTTCTGCCGCAAGAAGTCAAAGAATTTCCCGAACTGCTTGAAAGCCGCAGCGTCGGCAAGAAAATGCGCGCGTCCGCCAAAGTCCTTGAGATTTTCTATGGCCGGTGTCTCCAAATCGTCTGAAGGAGTAAACACATCGTGAGCCGCCATAGAGTGTATATTTACGAACGCCCCCTTTTCCGAGCCAAAATCCGTGTAAGCTGGAAGATAATAGAGATGGGAGAATCTTCTGAGCCAAGCTCTCTGCTCGTTTGAGATTCCCCTGTTCCGAGAAACGGCAAGGGTCTTCTCATAGAATGTTTTTCTGGAAACCGGTGGCAGAGCCTGAAGAAGCGAGAATCTGACAATCTGCTTTCGGCATATTTTGTCGGCATCATCGTAGTCCTCAAGACCTTTTTTCCTAATGAAATTCTTGTATGTTTTTCCCTCAAGCTCCATCACCGAAATTTCCGGGATTTTGTCGTATGCGCTCAGGTCGCCCGACCACTTGAAGTTAGGCCAGCTCGGGTCAGTGACGGTCGCCGTAAAGCCTGCGTCCAAGAAAAGCTTTGGCATCAAAAGCTGCGCCTCGTTGTTCTTGTCGCGCAAAAGCTCATAGCCCCGCTTGTTGATTTCGTCCTGCGTATACTCGTAGCCGCCGTAAAGAGGCAGGGAGCCTGTTACAGTAGAGCATGAATATGAAATGGTATTCGGATACCAGGTGAAACCGTCGAATTTTTCCTTGATTTCGGGGTATTCATCAAAAAGCTTCCCCACCCACGGCCCCACGCCACGGTCAAGAAACAGCACAATCACGTTCTTTTCCGTCTTTGAGAGGTGGTACACCGGCTCTATTCCGCCCTCCAGAAATTCCTTGCTCCCGTATTTTTCTAGATTCATCGCATATTCTTCATAGCTACCTTGGATTTTCTTGATGTTTTGAATCCCAATCCCAATCATTCCAATACCGACTGCAAACAGCGCAACATCAATCAACGCGGCCTTTTTTCTCAGCGCAAAAACGATGGCGACCCCAACACCGACAACAAAAATTTCAAGCGGAAGAAGCACGAAATACGGCGGAATGTTTTTCAGAATCGCAATGTCCGACAAATTGAACGAAACGTCCAAATTTCCGTAATTTGGGTGGAAAGCATACACGTTGAAAATCGCGCAAATAAAAAACGCAAAGAAAAGCGGCGGCAAAACCGTCCGTAAACGGCCAAAAAGTGCGTAAAGCGCAAGTGGGTACACAACAAAAAATCCTGCAAAAATGCAAAACGACGACGCAATGTAAGAAACAGGAGACGGAGTGTCCCCCAAAAAAGAAAATTCTATAGGGCTTGACGAAATTACGCTTGACGGAAGAACGAGTCCGCAAAGAACAGAAAGCGCGAGTCCTGAAAAAAACAAAAGCGGTAGATTTTTCTTGAAATCAAACGAATTTTTTGAAAAAAACGACGAATATTTTTCTTGGATTTTCTTATTCAGCTGCAAGAAAACTGCAAGAATGCGAGAAAATTCCTTTTTGTACGAAAAAATTACGAGCGCAAAACTGGATTTTGGGAAGAGACGCAAGAAAACAGGAAGAAGAACAATCGTCCAAGCAACGGCGAGGATGCAAAATCCGCCTGCAAAAGACGAGCGAAGGGCAAAAACATGCGCCAAAATCAAAAAGGCGAACAGCAAGAAACGCATTTTGCCCGACGATTTTTTGAAGGCGTTTTTCAAGAGCGAGAAAACATTGTTCAGCGTCCAATAAACAACAAGTCCGCTGGGAGAATTGTACAAAAGCACAAGGAACACTGCCGGAAGGAAAAACGCCTGCACTTTTTCCCGTGCGCCATAATCGTGCGAATACAAAAATCCGCTCAGAAGATTTATGAAAGTCATCAAAAACGGAAGAACATTTACTGCGGACGGCAATTCTTTTGGCAAAACGATGTTTGACGGAAACGGAATCAATGCGTCCGGCATGGAAAGGTCTTTCAAAAACAAAAACGACGCGCCAGAAAGCAAATCGTTTGTGCGCAAATACCTGTATGCGGCAATAAAAAACGGCAGCTGAATCAAAATCGGAAGCGTGCTTTTGAGCGCGAAAAGCGGATGGTAGCCGTTCTGCCTGTACAGCTCGGAAAGCATCATAAAACGCTCGTCGCCACGGAACGTCTTTTTTATGTGGCGAACCCATTTTTCCATGCGTTTTACAGTTTGCCGCTCGTTTTGAGTAATTCTGTCAGCGACGCTGTACAGTGGAATTGTAACAACAGAAACAAAAACGCTGAGTCCAAAAATCGCTCCGACTACGCCAAAACCCGGAAAAACGTTTTGGACAAAACTGAAAACCCAGTCAAACACCAATTCCAGCGGAGAAAACAAAACGGCATATATCATGACTGTGAATCCTCGGCGGAACCTTGTGCAATCTCACGACACTTAAAGAAAAAATCAACGCAAAACACAATAAGCAATGCGGAAACAACAGCCAAAATCGTGTACCATGCGCCATCATTGAACACATTGATTCCGCCCATCATCAAAAGAATCACAAAAACACGCGTGACAATAACATTCACGACGACAAACACCGCATACCACAGAAACGAAACCAAGGAAAAAGAACATGGGCACCAGCCGCGCCGGCAAAACAACAAAAGCGAAACGGCAGGAACAAGGAAAAGGTTTATAAAACAAACAAGATAGTTCACAGGAAAAGCGTTCACAAAAAATCCCCCCCCCGTTCAAAAAAAACGCTTTATGCACATTCTGCGGCAGGTTCATTTGCAAAGCGTAAACGAGGCACTCAATTACACTGATAATATACACTCATTAAAACAATATTTCAAGTAAAAAATCTTCATTTTATATTGAGTGCCATGGAAAAATATCAGCAGGCATTGATAACGAATTTGAAGAAATATCGGTCTGCAAGCAAAATTTCGCAGGCCCGCTTTGCGGAACTGTGCAACGTATCTACAGGAACAATCGGGAACATTGAATGCGGGGTGGCGAAGCCTTCGTTTGATTTGCTAATAAAAATGGCAGATGTTCTTGGAATTGCGCCGGCAATGCTTCTTGAAGAAGAAAAATCACAAAGTGCTCCCAGCGAAAATGAGGAACACTTACTTTTGTTTGAAATCTACAAGAAGATGAAGCACCATTTTGAAAAAAAGAATCAGTGAAAAAACATGAAAAAAGCGGAAATTTCTACAAGGACGATTTCATACCTAAAATCACGGAAAGAAGCCCATCCATGTCCGAGAACGCGTCAGTCTCTTCGGGCGGGCGGAGAGCCAGCACGGTCATTCCGCATTTTTCGGCGGCGGCTATTTTCTCGCAGAATCCGCCGTTCCTGCCGGACATTTTTGTGACAAGGATGCCCGCCCCGGTCTCGCGGAACATGGCTTCGTTCAAGGCGGCGGAGAACGGCCCCTGCATGGCGATTATGCGGCTCTTTGAAAAACCGTGCGCCTCGCATTTTCGGATTGACTCCGCGCTGGGAAGGACGCGCACAAAGACACGGCTCTTGAAATCGCAAATGCGCGTGAACGGGGAAAGCTCCTTTGCCCCGGTGGAGACAAAAATCCGCCTGGAAAAATCATCAAGCTCCGCATCCGTCCTCACAATGAAATCAGCTATCTCTTCCATTGTATTGAACTCATAAAAATCCGAGGGATTGCCGCCAGAGTTTCCAACAGCCACACTCCGCGCAAGGCGAAAATACGGCTTTTTCACGGATGCGCACGCCTTCTTTATGTTGTCCGTCACCTCCACGGCGAAAGGGTGGGTTGCGTCAACTACAGCATCAAAATCCGCCGCCAAACGAGCCATCTCGTCCACGGAAAGCCGCCCCACGCGCAGGGAAAGCCTGTCCGCCACAGGCCGGCACAAAAGCTTCTCGCCAACGACTTCCTTTCCGTATTCGGTTGCGACACTGAGGGTGACAAAAAAACCGAGTGACAAAACTTTTTCGGCGAACGTACGCCCCTCGCTCGTGCCGGCGAAAACGAGAATCCGCTTCATTCAGACAACAGTTCCGCTCACCATCGCGTGCTTTCCGGCCTCCTTCGGCCTGTTGTCGTCGTCCAGAAGCACCACGTTTGGAAGCCACGAATCGGCGTCCTTCTCGTCTATCCATGTGAACGTGACGATGATGATTTTGTCCCCCTTCTGCGCCATTCGCGCCGCCGCCCCGTTCAGGCAGAACTCGCCTTTTTTCCCGGGGATAATGTACGTTGAGAACCGCGCACCGTTGTTGATGTTGTAGATGTCAACCTTCTCATAGCTGTGCATTCCCGCAAGCTTGACAAGCTCCGTGTCAATCGATATTGACCCCTCGTAGTTCAAGTTTGCGTCCGTCACCGTGGCACGGTGCAGCTTCGATTTCAAAACTTCTATCTTGCTCATGTTTTTCTCCTATAATTTCTCGCGCCCTGCCATTCCAAACTTGTTTCGCCCCCCCCGCCATGACACAACGGGGCTGTCCTAGAAGCAAGTGCCATGCTGAAACTGTCATCCTGAATCAAGTTCAGGATGACAGTTTCAGCATCTGCGCCATCTGCAGCGTTGAGATTCCGAAAAGAGTTCGGAATAACTTTTACTTCCATGCCGCCCAAACCTACCGATTCATCTCCAGCGCGGTCTTGACACCCAGAAGGACAAGCTCGGGCACAATCTCGTCGAAAAGCCCGTAGCTCTCGAACGTCCGCGCGAATCCGCCCGTCCCCACAATGTACGGTTTTTCGCCGCCGAAAATCTGCTTCTCGTACAAGTGCAGGAATTCCTTGATTGCGCCCGCATTGCCAAAGTAGATTCCGGACTGAATCGCTTCTATTGTGCTCTGCCCGCAAACCTTGTTCGCCTTGACGATTTCCACCGTGGGAAGCTTGGACGTGCCGCTGGCAAGAGCCTGCACCGAAATCTTGAGGCCCGCAAGAATCGCGCCGCCCAAATATTCCTTGTCCTTCGTAACAACATCGATGGTGGTGGCGGTCCCCATGTCAACGACAATGAGATTCGTCCCAGGATGGCGGGTGGACGCGCCTATTGCAGCCGCAATCCTGTCCGCACCGATTTCCTTGGGGTTCGCGTACTTGAGCTTGAGACCAGTCCTTATGCCGGACTGGATGAAAAGCGGCTCGCACCCGAAATACTTGAGGAGTGCGCTTGAAAGGGAGTAGTTTATGGGCGGTACGACAGAACAGCAGCATATGTCCTTGATGCACTTCCAGTCGATTCCGTTCTCCCTAAGCACAGAGCGGAGGAAAATCCCGATTTCGTCAGACGTGGAGTTTTTGTCGGTCGTCTGCCTGAACTGCAGCACCAGCTTGTTTCCATCGAAAATACCGCCCGTCATCGTGGAATTCCCCACGTCCAAAGTCAAAATCATACCATCTCCAAAAAATCACACCGGCACATTGTCGATTAGCCGCACGCCCTCAAGGAACACGGCCGCGTACAGCCGCCCGTCCTTTTCCGTCACATAGTCCACCGTGAATCCTGCGGCAGCCAGATTCTTTTCCTTCTCCGCCACCGATGCGCCCGATGCGAGTATCTCATGGAAGCGCGGCGCGACTTTCAGCCCCTCCGCGCTGAGCTTTCGGTTCCGGCTTGAGATTGCAAGCCCGTTGTCCTCGCGCACTATGGGGCACGGAGTGAGCTTCACGTCAAGGAAGAAAGCCTTCACCATGCCCTCAAGCAGCTTGAACTGCTGGAAATCCTTCTCGCCGAAATAGGCGTTTGCAGGCCGTATGATGTTGAAGAGCTTCATCACGACGGTGAGAACGCCGTCAAAATGACCTGGGCGTTTTGCGCCGCACAGCTCCTTGGAAAAATCAGTCTCAATCACCTTGTACTTGTAGCCGTCGGGGTACATGACATCATAAGTCGGGGCAAAAAGGTAGTCCGCGCCGTTTTTTTCAAGAAGCGCACAATCGTCTGCAAAATTCGCCGGGTATGTCTCCAAGTCCTTCTTGTCGTTGAACTGTGTCGGGTTCAAGTACACGCTCACAACGCACACATCGTTTTCACCGCGGCACTTTTTGACAAGCGACATATGCCCCGCATGAAGCCCGCCCATAGTCGGCACAAAACCGATTTTCTTTCCTGCCAAGCCCTCACGCTCGGCCTTCCACTCTTCAACTGATTTTATGATTTTCATGTTCAATATCTCCTATAAAATTCGCTTTCTTATTCGGGAAAAGCCCCCGACACAACATCCGCCGCATAGCTGTTGAGCGCGGTCGTCACAAGCTCAATGCCGTTCATGTACTGCTTTACGAACTTCGGCTTGAATCCGCTCAACCCCAGCATATCGTGAAGGACAAGCACCTGTCCGTCGCAGTCGAAGCCAGCTCCAATTCCGATTGTGGCAATCCCCACTTCTTCGGTTATTCTCTTTGCGACAGCGGCAGGAATACATTCAAGAGTGAGGGAGAAGCAGCCAAGCTTTTCCGCCAGCTTCGCCTCCTCCACGATTTTTGCCGCCGCCTCGTCGGTCTTACCCTGCATCCTGTGGCCGCCGAACGCATGGTAGAACTGAGGCGTAAGCCCCAAGTGCGCCATGACAGGAATGCCCGACATGACCAAGTGGTGTATCACATCCTCCTGGCCGAACACACCCTCGATTTTCACCGCGTTCGCCCCCGCCTGAAGAAGACGGCCAGCACATTCAGTGGCGTAGTCCACGCCGCGCCGCGTGGTGAGGAACGGCATATCAGCGAAGATGAATTTCCCCGTGCCGTTGCGAACAGAGCGTGTGTGCTCCTCCAGCCATTCGATTTTTGCAGGAATCGTGGTGTTCTCGCCGTGCATGACCATTGAGCACGAATCGCCTATAAGAATCGTGTCGATGTTTGTCTTGTCGATGATTTTTGCAAAGGATGAGTCGTAGCATGTGACCATTGAGATTTTGCGCCCGTCGCGCTTGTAGGTGGTGAAATCCAGTGTGTTCATAGTACCTGTCCTTAAAGATCAAGTCTTTGAAAATAAAGTTGACGTTCAAAATCGGATAAAAGCTTCCAACGGAAGTCTCTTTCCAGAACGTTTTCATGAGAAGATGCTCGGAAACCAGCAGCTGCGAACTTAAATCCCCTCAACCACAAAGCTCCCTCACAAGTCTATTATTACAACATTTCAACCGATTTTTTGCAACATTATTTTGCCGACAATTTTCCCCTTGACATTTTTTCCTCAAAGCAATAAGATTGATTCCGTCAGTTGCGGGGATGGTGGAATTGGTAGACACGCTAGCTTGAGGTGCTAGTGGCGCAAGCTGTGCCTGTTCAAGTCAGGTTCTCCGCATACAGTGGCTCTCAGTTTTCTGAGAGCCTTTTTTGTCCCAGAATGATTTTCCGCACGTCTTAGGGCGAAGCCCTAAGACCCCATGTCGGATTGCTCTCCAGAAAAAATTCTAAAACTATAGAACGAATCTATGGATTGGGATGTGGCGCGGGGCTTCGACTGCGCCCAGTCCCAGCGACGGTTGGTGAGCGTAGCCGAACCAACCGAGCGGTGCAAGCAATTCGTTCCGAGACCGGGAAATCTTCGCGTATAACAAAAAATTATCGCAAAATCAGTGTCAAAAACGGAAATTCTCTGACCCTATATGGGTATGAGAAATTTGACTACAAACAAAAACCTATCGCCAGAAGAAAAGTGGGAGTCTCTCACTTTCGCAAACAACTTCCTGTTCTGCAGGATATTGGAGAGCGAGCCTGAAATATGCAGGAGGAGTCTTGAGATTCTGCTGCACATAAAAATCGAGCGGCTGGAGATGCTCCAGTCGGAGCTTACGATTCAGGTGGGGCTTGACTCCCACAGTATCCGCTGCGACGTGTACG
>JAFPYB010000028.1 GCA_017412405.1 Treponema sp.
CGATTTGTTAAGTCTATAAAACTTGTTCGGAAATCGTAATTTTCCGAACAAGTCCAGTATGCACCGAAAAACTCATTTTTGCCATACAAGTTCGGTGTCGAAATTGTTTTCGATGTCGTGGAGAATCCCCCGTCTCCGTGCAGTTCCGCTTGACGCAGGAACATATTCAACGGCGATGTTTTCTCCAAGCTGGGCGACAAGTTTCTGCTCCACGCGGTCAAGCTCCGTTCCTTCAGGAAGAAAAAGCCTGAGAGAGTATGTATCCTTATTGCAGTTGAGGAGCATAAGACTGTTCTTGAAATTTTCTGTTACGACAAGTTTTGATTTTTTGTATTCTGCATAGTCATTGTGCCAGCTTTTGTAGAAAAAATCCGAGCGGTGGTCAAAATCCCCTCCCACCCCGTACCGATTGAGCATATGCCCCAAAAAATCTGTGACTTTGTATGCGCCGCTTGGATTCAGGTGGTTTGAATCATTACAGTCCGTGTCGTAGTCCACAATATTCATTCGGAGCATATTGTAATATGGAACGCCCAGTTCTTGTGCAAGAAGAGTGACGGCGTTTGCTTTTTTTTGCTCAATCTCGTTTGCTGGATATGGAATATTTATGAGAATGGGTATAATGTCGTTTTTGTTACAGAAATCGACAAATTTTCTTATATAATTCATGGCAATTGTGGATTGGTCGAACAATTCATTTGTTTGCTCATATGTGTTTGGAACAGCAATGGAAATTTCATTGCTCGTTATCTCTCTTGCGCCTTTTGTTTTCGTGTAATCTGAATGAAATAACGAATCAAAACGGTCAGAAATCGACATCTCTTTCCATCGATTGTGATATATCTCGTAGTTGGTCAAAAATTTTTCATAGTTTTTTGAATCTGTCAAATCCCGTATCGCCAAAAGTTTTGTTGGTGTCATCGGAAATATGTCAAGAAAAAAACGAAACCCTCGTTTGTCAAATTTTGGGGATGAAACTTCATAAGTATCAAGAACTGCGATTTTTGGTTTGTGGTAGCGCACTGCGTTCCGCATGACCCAGTAGCTTGTGGGAATCGGTGCGCCGTTCTCGCCGAAATTGTAAGACGTGATTCCCCAGTCGTGCCACAGCTGCATTGGAAAAACACCGCAAAAAACATGGCTTGTTCCGAAAAACAGCACGTCGTATTCGGTCTTGTCCCTGAAAAATGGGCGGTATTTGAACTCCCTGTCTTTCCGCTGAAACGTCCGTGCCGCAAGTAAAAGTGCGCCTGCCGTGAGAAGCGTTGTGAAGACAATCGCAAGAAACTGTTTTGATGTCATTTTCATGATTTTTCCATTATATACATTTGATGAGAAAAAAACAGCGCATACAGTTCAACTGTGGTTCCACATCAACAGACAAAAAGCTTGGAATCGTTCATAATTGTTGCGATGGTTTTTCTCAAATCCTTTGTCCTGGCGTTTTCCATGTTCTCGAAAATCCCCATGCCCACCGTGGCGTGGAACAAGACGAATCTTCGATATATGATGTGCTTTTTTCCGTTCGTCGGATTTTTGATTGGTGCGCTTGCCCAAGCTTTTTTCGTTCTCGGAAGATTTTTCCCGAGCGGCTCGCTTTGTATTCCCCTCGCGCTCACGCTTGCCCCTGTCCTCGTCACAGGCGGAATCCACTTTGACGGCTTCATGGACACCTGCGACGCGCTGGCAAGCCATACAAGCGCGGAGAAAAAACGCGAAATCATGAAAGATTCCCATGTGGGTGCGTTTGCCGTCCTGGGGGCGGTTTTGTACCTGCTTTCGTATTTTGTTCTGTGCGTGGAGATGTGCAGGAAAATCGGTGTGTCGGATTTTTCATCAGCGTCCACGGGCGGCATTGTTCTGGGCGGATTTTTGCATGGCGGTGCTCTTGGGGCGTTTTCTCTTTCCTTTGCGCTCTCGCGCTTTTTGAGTGCGCTGGCTGTCTGCGTCTTTCCAAAGGCTGGTGGCTCCGGGCTGCTCAGGACGTTTTCCGACAGTGCGGCCCTGCGTTTCACGCTTTGGTGGTGCGTTTCTTTCATCGCGCTCATTTTTTTCTGCCTCGTTGTTTTTTGCGGTCGCTTCGGGAAAGCTGTGGTTGTTTCTGGCATTGTCTCGTTTGCGTGGTATTTTTTCATGTCAAGGCGCAATTTCGGCGGAATCACTGGCGACCTTGCGGGCTGGTTCGTCCAGATTTGCGAGATTTTCTGTCTCTTGGGGGTGTGCATACCATGACGGTGGTTATTGGTGGGCGGTTTTCTGGCCGCCATGATGTTGCATCTTCGCTCCATGCTTTGAGCGTGTGCGATGTGACGAAGGATGATGCGCTCGCGTTTTTTGACGAGATTTCTTCCTCTCTCAAGGACGAGACGCTTTGCGTGCAGGCGTGCCTTTCCCGCGTGGTGGAGAAACTTTCTTCCTTTGACGTGGTTGTGGCGACTGAAATGGGATGCGGCGTTGTCCCAATGGAGGAAAACGCGCGGGTTCTGCGCGATGCGAACGGAAAGCTGAACCAAGCCCTCGCGCTTGTGGCGGAGAAAGTCGTCCTTTGCGTGTGCGGTGTCCCGAAGGTCATCAAGGACGAGTCGGGCAATGCTTTGCTCTCTGAAAAAATCACGCGGAGGCGGTGCGTCATTTTCCGCCACGGCCGGACGAAACCGAACGTGGAAAGGCGGTTTGCCGGCGGCGGAACGGACTGCGCCATGACGGATGCGGGAAGGCTTTCGGTGGAGGAGATGAAGTTGCGTCTTTCCTCCGTGTTCGACGGCTACGAGGCGCACATTCAAAAGGAGATTTTGTCGGCTCGGCGAGTGTTCGTTTCCCCCATGGTTCGGGCGCGGGAGACTGCAAAAATCCTCTTTCCCCAAAGCGAACAGGTGGTGGTGGACGGTCTTTGCGAGATGAGAATGGGATTGTTTGAGAACATGACGCACGAGGAGCTTTCTCAGGGAAGGTTTGCCGACGGCTCCGTGTCGGCGGAGAATGCGGCGTTGTACCAAAGGTGGCTTGATTCCGCGGGACAGGAGCCGTGCCCATCCTCGCCGGAGTTCGCGGGGGAGTCGATTTCGTCTTTTTCCGCTCGCGTGGAGAATGCAGTGCGCGGCATTGCCGCCCAAAGCGGAGGCGATACGATTGTCATTGTAGCTCACGGCGGCGTTCAGATGGCTTTGTGTGCCCAATGCTTCTCAAAGGCGAAGCAGGGCGGAGTTCCCTACTTCAAGTGGCAGAGCGACAACGCCCAGTTCCGTTTCGGAGAGCTTTTTCTTCCATGAGCGTGCTTTTTTCGATTCCTTTTCAGCTCTGCGCAATTTTTCTCCTGGATGTTGTGCTTTCTGAAAAATGCCTTTTTGTTCATCCAATTGTGCTTGTGGGAAATCTCATAGTGTGCCTAGAAAAAATCCTCCGTGTGCTTTTTCGCTGCCCCTTTCTCCAAGACAAGTCGGAAAACTCAAGTCCGGGGCAAAAATGGCGTGAGCGTGTGGCGGGAGCGTTTCTCGTTTTGATTGTGTGCGCGGTTTCATATGGTGTGCCCTTCGCGCTCCTTGTCCTTGTCCGTCTCTCTTCCCCCCTCATGGCCCGTGTGCTGGACTTTTTTCTTGATTGTCCGCCTGAGTGGGGGGAAAAAGCAGCTTCATCTCTTTTTCTTGTGTTTTCTGTGTGGGTGGGATTCCGATGTATTTCAGCCAAGTGCCTTTTTGACGAAGCCATGAACGTGTTCAATAAACTTGGCGACTCCATTGATGAAGGGCGATGCGCTGTTTCAAGAATCGTGGGGCGCGAGACTGCGGCTCTGGACGAGGCGGGCGTTGTGCGGGCGTGTGTTGAGACCGTGGCGGAGAACACAACCGATGGAATTTTTTCGCCGCTTTTCTTCTATATAATTGGCGGCGCACCCCTTGCGTTTTTGTACAAGGCCGTGAACACGATGGATTCGATGGTTGGCTACAAGAACGGGCGGTACCGCTATTTTGGAACGGCGGCGGCGCGGCTTGACGATGTGATGAACTTTTTTCCGGCACGGCTGTGCGCCATTTCCATGGTTGCCACACAGATTCTTTCCCCGCGCCGCGCCTTTAGTGCGCTTGCCGTTTTTCTCCGCGACCGCCACAAGCACGAAAGCCCCAACTCGGCGCAGACCGAGAGCGTCATGGCGGGAATCTTGGGTGTAAGGCTCGGCGGGAACGCTGTCTACGAAGGAATTGTGGAGGAAAAGCCCACCCTCGGAAACGAAACGAGGGCCATCACGCGGGACGACATAAAAAAATCGCTTCGTGTCATGTACGGCTCGTGCGCAACGTGCGCTGCATTTTTCTTACTGGCTTATTTTATCTGTTGTGTCTTTCGGGTTTTCGGTTGATTTTTTTTTGAACACGATGAATGTGGAGAAGAGAAAGTTGAAAATCATGCCGCACAAAATGCCGATTCCCTGTGGAATGACCTTGAGCGATACTGTTTTTCCGGCCAGCTCCATATCCCATGAGAAATAATGGAGGAGCAGCGAGAACACGGCGAAGTTTATGGCATAGCCCACCAGGGAGCCTAGCACGAATTTGAGCCAGAGCTTTGCGGAAATAGGCTCGTCTTCGTTCTCAACTTTGAACGTCCATACATGGTTTATGATATAATTCTGGGTGCAGGATATGAGAAAGCAGAAAAAACTCACCACATGGGGCTGGAAAGAGAGAAGGTCGGCGAACACGAAAAATAGGGCAAGGTTCGTGACAGTTCCCAATCCGCCTGTGATTGCGAATTTGATGAATTTCTTAAGCATTTTTCTTCCTCTGCTGTTCCTTGACGGCTTTTTTGATTTTGAACACTGCTTTCACAGCTTCCATGAAAATTCCTTTGCTCATTTTTGATTCGCCCCGTGTCCTGTCGGGGAACACGATGGGGATTTCCTTCACCGAGCAGCCGCTTTTGTACGCCTTGTACTTCATTTCGATTTGGAACGAATAGCCTTTGGAGATGATTGAGTCCAAGTCGATTTTTTCCAGCGTTGTCTTTCGCCACATGTTGAATCCGCCGGTCAAATCCTTGATGGGGCAGCCCAGAATGAGGCGCGAATAAAGGGAGCCGCCTTTGGAGATGAAATTCCTGAGGGCAGACCAGCCTTCCACCGCGCCGCCTTTGATGTTCCGCGAGCCGATTGCAGCGTCGTTTGTCTGGATTGCGTCGTAGAGCTGCACGAGGTATTCGGGCTTGTGGGAAAAATCGGCGTCCATCTCGCACAGCACATCGAATCCGTGGTCAAAGCCCCACTTGAAGCCCGTGATGTACGCGTCGGCAAGCCCGGATTTTTTGCTTCGCTCAAGAATGGAGAGACGTTCGCCGAATGTTGCCTGCATGGACTTGACCGCGGCGGCGGTTCCGTCCGGTGAACCGTCGTCAACGACGAGAATGTGGGCGTTTTCGGGAATGTTCTTGAAAACTTCCGGCACAATCTGGGTGATGTTTTCAATTTCGTTGTATGTTGGAATTATAACAAGCAGTTTCATATCGTTTCATTATACAAAAAAAAACAGTAGAATGAAAGAATGAATTGTCATGGCGGAACTTTTGCGACAAACAAATCGATTGTTGATTTTTCTGCAAGCACAAGCCCTCTCTCCATCCATCCGGCAGCCAGGGAGGAGCTTAAGAAACGTGCGCTTTTTCCTGGGGACGAGTCGGGCTATCCTGAAAGCGATGCTCTTAAAGTGCGCTCGCTTCTGGGAACGTTCTGGGATTTTGACTGGGAGCGCATCATTGTCGGCTCCGGGGCGGTGGACATTATTTATGCTATTTCTTTTCTTGTTGTCCGCGACGATTCTTTTAGGGCCGTAATTTTCGAGCCGGCGTTCAGCGAGTACGAGTCTTCCCTGCTGGCGGCGGGAATGGGGCGGGAAAAAATCATGCACTGCGCCGTCTCGGATTCTCAATCGATTGATTTTTCCTTCGTTCGCGCCGTGTTTCTCGCCTCTCCGTCAAACCCCGACGGGCGTGTCTCATCCTTTGACGAGATTTTGCGCATAGAACGCGCCTGCGAAAAATCTGGTGCGCTCTTTGTCCTGGATGCGTGCTTCGCCCAGTTCTCTTCCCATGCCGAAAACATTCTGCGGCGCATTGTAGGCGAGAAGGAGTCGTTCAAAAACCTTGTGGTTTTGAACGCGTTCACCAAATTCTACGGTCTTGCTGGAATGCGCCTGGGCTACGCGCTCTGTTTCGACGGGGCGTTTTCCAGTGCGCTGGGGGGACAAATGCGCCCCTGGGCCACGGGGAACATAGCCCAAAAATGCGCGGCTGCAGTGCTAATTCAGGAAATTTCCCAGCTGGAAAAGGACGGTACTTCCCGATGGGTAGAAAGCGTCCGCGCTCTCGTGGAAGAGGAGAAAAATCGATTTTACGCGCTTTTTGATTCTGCCCATGTTTCATACAAGAAAAGCGGTGCGAATTTCATTTTGTTCATGAGCGTAGAGCTTTCAAAAGTTGTGCGGAATGAAGGACTTGTCTCCGTGTTCGGCTCCTGCGCCCTCAGGAACTGCCGTGATTTTTTCGGATTGGACGAATCGTGGTTCAGAATCGGCATAAAATCAAAAAAGGAAAACGACGTGCTTCTCAAGGCCCTGTCCGGGCTTTTTTTGGGCGGGGCGGAATGCGCTGGAGGTGAACCTGCCAAAAAGGCCAGAGTCCTGATGGTTCAGGGGACTATGAGCAATGCCGGAAAATCGATTTTGGTGGCGGCGTTGTGCAGGATTTTTCGGAAGGACGGCTTTCGTGTGGCACCGTTCAAGAGCCAGAACATGGCTTTGAACTCGGGCGTGACGGCCGACGGGCTTGAGATGGGACGCGCCCAGATGCTTCAGGCACAGGCAGCGCTCATCGAGCCGGACGTTAGAATGAACCCAATTCTTTTAAAGCCGTCAGGGGACAGCACGAGCCAGGTTATTGTGAACGGCGAGGTTCTTTGCACCATGAGCGCGAAGGACTATTTTTCGTACAGGAAAAGCCTTGTTCCAGCCATCATGGCGGCGTTCGGCTCCCTTTCGGCGGAGAACGACATAATTGTTGTGGAGGGCGCGGGGAGTCCGGCGGAGATAAACCTGCGGGAGAACGACATTGTGAACATGGGGCTTGCCGAGCTTTTGGACGCGCCGGTGGTTTTGTGCGGCGACATAGACCGGGGCGGCGTGTTCGCGTCGCTGTACGGGACGTGTGCTCTTGTTTCGCCGTCGGAGCGGGAGCGGATAAAAGGCTTTGTCATAAACAAGTTCCGTGGCGACGTGGGGCTTTTGCAGGACGGTCTTGACCAAATCCAGTCGATGACCGATATTCCGGTTCTTGGCGTGGTGCCTTTCATCCCCGAATTGCGCCTTGATGACGAGGACTCCCTTTCGGAGCGGCTTCTTTCGCCTGTGGAAAAGCACAAGGAGGAGACGGGGGCAAAAATCGTCATTTTGATTTTGAAGCTTCCCTATATTTCCAATTTTACTGATTTTGATGCGCTTTGTTGTGTTCCTGGCGTACTTGTACGATTTTTTGAGTCGGCTTTAGAATATGGGCGGATTGTGGATTTCCTCGGCATTCCAGACCTCATCGTGATTCCCGGCACAAAGAATTCCGTTCGCGCCATGACGTTCCTCCACGAATCGGGGCTTTCAAAAATCATCCGCTCGTACGCGCGGGAGCGGCCGGTAATTGGGATTTGTGGCGGATTCCAGCTTCTGGGGGAGTTCCTGCACGACGCGGAGGGAAACGAGGATTCAAGCCGGACTTCGTGCATGGAGGCTCTTTCGCTTTTGCCTGTGGAGACTTTTTTCACCCGGGAAAAGACCCGGAGACGGGTTTCGGACGAGGTTCCTCCGCTGGAAGGATTCTTTTCCGCTTTGTCAGGGAAAAAAATCGTGGGCTACGAGATTCATCAAGGGCGCACGGCTCGGAGCGGCGGCGGGGAACTTGGAGCCTGTGTTTCCAGCGGGTTTGTGCTTGGAACTTATGCGCACGGCTTTTTTGATTCTCCCGAGCTTTTGTGCGCCCTATTGGGGGCATTGTGCGTCAGGCGCGGCATTCCGCCCATTTCTGTCCCCAATGTCTCGTCTCTTCGGGAGAGGGAGCTTTCTAGGCTTGAGATGGCTGTCCGCAGGAGCGTTGACATGGAAAAAATCTATTCGATATTGGGCATTTCGCCGGGCAGGGGAGACTTATGATACATCTGTATTGCGGGGACGGCAAGGGAAAGACCACGGCTGCGGTGGGGCTTTCCGTCCGTGCGCTTGGGAACGGTGTTCCCGTGGTGTTCCTCCAGTTTTTGAAGGGGCGGGGCGCCGGCGAAGTTCAGGTGCTGGGGGCTTTGGGGGCGTTCGTCTTTCGCGGAAAATCGGGGGACAAATTCGTTTCCCAGATGACGGATGCGGAAAAAGCCGAGACGAAGCGCATTTCGGACGAGAATCTTTCCCGGGCCTGTGCCGAGGTGCGTCGCCTTTGTGAGTGCGGGCGCGTCCTTTTCGTCTTGGACGAGGTGTGTGCCGCATGGAACGCGGCCCTTGTGGACAAGGAGGCTGTTTCTGCGCTTGTTGAGCGCGCAAAAGGCTCTGGGTGCGTGGAGCTTGTCCTTACAGGACGGAATCCGCCCGTGTTCATGTCGGAGGCGGCAGACTATGTGACGGAAATGAAAAAGATAAAGCACCCGTTTGACGCTGGCATTCGTGCCAGGCGTGGCGTTGAGTTTTAGCCAGTCGGGAGATTTTGCATCCAAGCTGGTGACAAACCGCCAGGATTGAAGTAAAATTAAAATGATAGCTGTCAAAAAAGTTCGGTTAGCTGTGTCACTCCGAACTCGTTTCGGAATCTCAACGCTGCAGATGGCGTGGATGCTGAAACTGTCATCCTGAACTTGATTCAGGATCAGCATGACACTTACTTCTAGGGCAGCCGCAATATCTATGTTTATAGGAGGAATCCTATGAAAGTTATTCAAATGTATAGGGAGGTATTTTTAACAACCTTCCTTCTCGTATCA
>JAFPYB010000029.1 GCA_017412405.1 Treponema sp.
TCGCAATCGTTTCTTCAAACGGAAAAAAATACACCGTAAAGCCGCGCGTTGATAGAAGCAACCTGACGATTGAACTGCTTCCGGAGTAAGCAGCTGCAGAACGCTGGCACGGGGCTATTTGGGACGCGAAACAACGAGGGTAGCTCCCTCAATAGCCTCAATGACGCACTCGCAGCCGGCTTCCAGCGCAGAGCCGTCGGATGTTCGCGCGCTCCATACGACTCCGTTAACTTTTACGGAACCTTTCTCAAGCTCAGATATTTTCTCATTCACAAGGATTTTTTTTCCTATAAGGCCGTCGCTGTTCATCGGAACGGATTTTATCCTGAGTTTTTTTACGACGAATGGTCTTGTAAATATGAGGAATGTAAAAGAGATTACGGCAAAAATCAGAAGCTGCCAGCGGAACGGAATCGGCGCGAACGAGAGGAAAACAAGCACGAAAGAGCCGCACGCGAACCAAACCGTCGTCAATGAGAAAGTCAGAACTTCTACGACGATGAAAACGATTGTCAGAAATAGCCAGCACCACGGCAAATTGCCTATCAAAAAAGAAGAAACATTCATTCTATAATGATAGCACAAAAGTCAGCACATGGCAAAAATCCTGAATGTTACTTGATTTATAATTTTGTGTTATTAAATCATTATGAAACAAAAAGTTTTTCTCTTCGTGTTTTTTTCCGTGTTTTTGAATTTTTTTATATTTTCGCAAGATTCGGAAAAAGATTTTGCCCAGATTGACGGAAGCGCAGTAATCACAAAAATCAGCATAGACGGACTAAAAAGGACAAAAGAATCGTTCGTGCAGTCTATGCTTGAAGAATTCATGCACCAGAACGCGACGGAAGATACACTTACGCGGGCAAAGACAAAGCTACGGCTGGAGGGGCTTTTCAGCGAGGTAAACATCTCGTACAAGCCTCTTGAAAGCTCGGAAGTCTCTATGGAAGTATCGGTAAAGGAAAAAATCTCGTTCCTGCCAGTTCCGTTCGCGATGTACACGACAAGCACAGGCTTCATGGGCGGGGCGGTCGTTATGGATATGAACGCGTTCGGAATAAAGGACATGGCGATGGTAGGCGGCTTTTTCGCTTTGAACTCGGCAACTGGGATGCTTGCCTACACTAAGAACCCGAGGGGATGGAGACCTGGGTTTGCCGTCTCGCTGAACATCGGGAAAAGCCCGAACGAAATTACGGACATGGATGACAGGACTGTTCTGGAATACGATGCGTTTTCAGTGCGTGCCAGCGCATCCATAAGCGAAAAAATCGGCAAGCACAACACCGTAAGCTTCGGAGTGAATTTTAAATATCTTGATGCCGACAAGGACAGCGGATATGACGCAGTGCAGCTTGACTCAATGACCTCGGGCGGCTTTTCGCTCGGCTGGAAAGTCCTGTTCGTCGAGATGAATGATTTCTACACATCAAACACGAGCATAAACGCAAGCGCGGGCTTCAATTTCTCCAACAACTCGGATTTTCCGGTCACAAAGTCCTTTTCGATGACCGCCTCGCTCCAAAAGCCGCTTAACCCGCTTCCGCGCCTAAGATTGTGCGCCGCCGTTTCCGGGCATTACGGAATTGACAACCCGATTTCGGCTTATTCCGGGAGGGAAGCCGGGAATGTTTCTATTTTGCCTGGAAAATTCAAGA
>JAFPYB010000030.1 GCA_017412405.1 Treponema sp.
TGAGTATCTCTAAAAACTGCAATTTTTCAAAACGCTACTTTATAAGCCCCACAAAAAATGGAAGCACCACCACTGTGAGAACTCCGCATACAGCGATGCTCAGACCGCTCATCGAGCCTTCCACTTCCCCCATTTGGAGCGCCCTGGCCGTTCCAAGCGCGTGCCCGCTCGTTCCGATGGCGACTCCTTTTGCCACAGGCTCCGTAATCCTGAAAAGGCGGGCAAGCTGCACGGCAAATATGTTCGCGATGTTCCCCGAAATCGTCACCATGAGAATCGTGACGGAGACGATGCCCCCGTTCTGCTCGGTGATTGCAAGGGCAATGGCGGTGGTGATTGATTTTGGGAGCAGCGAGACATATTCGGTGTGCCCGATTTTGAAAAGGAGGCAGAGGACAAAAATCGAAATGGCGTTCGCGACTATTCCGCCCATGATTCCCACGAGGATTGCCACCCAGTTTTCCTTGAGCTTTTGGAACTGCTTGTACAGCGGGACTGCAAGCGCAACCGTGACAGGGGTGAGCATACTGTGGATGATTGTAGCCCCTTCCTTGTACGATTCGTAGGGTATGCGGAAAAGCACCAGCGAGGCTATGCAAAGCGCGGAGGAGAGAAGAAGCGGGCTAAAAAGGAAGAATTTGGTCTTTTGGTACACGACGATTGAAAAACAGAATGTCGCAAGCGTCAGGAAAAGCCCGAAAAATGCGGAATTTGCCAGAAAATCACTCATGGTTGGCCTTTTCTTCTTCCGTGTTGGCGGATTTTTCGTTCTTTCTCCGCGACAGTCGGATGACGATTTGTGTTGCCTGCCCGGTCACGGCGAATACGATGATTGTGGCGACAATGCCGATGAGCAGGAACTGTGCGCCGAATTTCTTCAAGATGGCTCCTGCCGTAATCACGCCCACTGTTGACGGAACGAAGAATATGGGCATTACAGCAAGGAGGAAAGCCGCCGCTTGCTCAATCGCCGAAAGCGGTACTATTTTGAGCTGTAGCAGGGTGAACATGACGACAAGCCCGTAAATCGATGCGGGAACCGGAACGGGCAGGATTGCGTGGAGTATTTCTCCAACGAAGCAGACTGAAATCAGCAGTGCGAATTGTTTCAAGTAATTCATGGTGACGGGATGAAAAATCGGCAGAAGCGGCTTGGCGTGGCACGGCAGAAACTGCACCACGCCTTTTCGCGCTAGTCCATGTAGTATGTTTTTATTGGCGGAAAGCCGTTGAACTCAACGCTTGCATAGGTTGACGTGTACGCGCCTGTGGTAAGCCAGTAGAGCTTGTCCCCCGCCTTGAGACTCAACGGCAGCTTATACTTGAAGTCCTCGTACATGATGTCCGCGCTGTCGCAGGTGGGGCCTGCAAGAATGACCTCCCCCTCTTTTTCGCCGGGCTTGTCCTTCTCGGAGATGACTGGGTATTTCATCGCCTCTCCAAGAGTTTCCACAAGGCCGTTGAACGTGCCTGAGTCCTGATAGACCCAGCGCTGGAGAGCCGTGTTGTTCTTTCTGGAAACGAGTATGACTTCGCTGGTGAGAATGCCGCAGTCGCCCACGAGGGAGCGTCCCGGCTCCAAAATAATCATCGGGATGTCGTCGCCAAAGTCGTCGTGCAGGTAGCGCGTGATTTCGGAGGCGTATACGTCAAGCTCGTTGGCAGGCTGTATGTAGTGCGCAGGGAAACCGCCGCCCATGTTTATCATTGACAGCTTGATTCCCTCTTCTTCCTCAAGGGAAGAGAAGAGGTATGTGACTTTTGCGATGGCATCGTTCCATGCTCCAATGTCGCGCTGCTGTGAGCCTGGGTGGAAAGACACGCCGTAGGGGGTGAGACCCAGCTGTTTTGCCATTACGAGCAAATCATAAGCCATGTCCGGGTGGCAGCCGAATTTGCGGGAAAGAGGCCAGTCTGCAGACTGGGTGTTTTCCATGAGAATGCGCACATAAATCCGTGAGCCTGGGGCATTCTTTGCTATGTTCTTCAAGTCGTCGCGGGAGTCCGTGGCGAACATGCGAACTCCCTTGTCGTAGAAATATTTTATGTCTTGTGCTTTCTTGATGGTGTTTCCATAGGATATTCGGTCTCCTGAGATACCGAGGGACATAACTTTGTCAAGCTCGTACCGCGAGGCTATGTCAAAATTTGAGCCGAGGCTGTCGAGCAGCTTTATTACCGGCTCGCCGGGATTCGCTTTCACTGCATAGTAGATGTGTGCAAACGGGAATGAGTCGCGCAGCTTGATGAAATTGTACTTAATCTGGTGAAGATTAACGACAATGTTGGGAGTTTCCAAATCCTTTGAAAACTCAAGAAAACGGTTCCATTCGGAATCGGAAATGTAGTCAGAACGATTGAACATATTGTCCCAAACCACCTTTTTATGTAATAAGTGATAGTTTTGCTATCTGTAAGCGAAAATGAACCCCTTCGCTTTTGCAGGAGTCTGTGACCCAAGACAACTGCATAAATACGAATAATAATCGAAATGATTTCATAACTCAATATGATTTGGAGATTTTTTATTTTTTTTATGATGGCTAACAATTGCCCAGTTCGTGCATGGAGACAATCGAAGGAAAAATTCGATGGGGCAAAAAAAAACTCCGCCGAAGCGGAGTCTTTTTCATCTTAGCAATGGAACTTAGCAGTTCGGAGTTTGTTTCACAAACTCTACGAGAACTTAGCAGTTCTCTGAGAAGTACTTAATGGTTCTAACCATCTGGCTAGTGTAGCTATTTTCGTTGTCGTACCCGCGGTCGTAGCAAGCGTGCGACCGCGCGGAGCGAAAACGCGCAGCGTATTTCGCGACAGTGGAATCGAATGATAATGAAAACTCATAAAAAAACCCGCCGAAGCGGGTTTTTTTAGTCAGATAATTCTAAAATAGCTTAGCAGTTCTCTGAGAAGTATTTGATTGTTCTTACCATCTGAGATGTGTATGAGTTTTCATTATCATACCA
>JAFPYB010000006.1 GCA_017412405.1 Treponema sp.
ATGTGGAACGACATCAAAAACCCGGAGAACGACTTGGACTGCATCGCCACAAAAAGGCAGGACAGGAAGGGTGAGCCGCCAATCCGCTCTTTTTTTGCGAATATGTTCTATCGGCTCATAAACAAAATATCGGATACAAGGATTGAGAACGGAGCAAGGGACTATAGGCTCATGAACCGCAAATTCGTGGACGCAGTTATTGCCGACAAAGAGTACAACCGTTTCTCGAAAGGCATTTTCAGCTGGGTGGGCTTCAACGTAAAGTGGCTCGCCTACGACAATATTGAGCGCAGCGGCGGGCAGACAAAATGGAGCTTTTGGAAGCTGTTCAAATATTCGCTGGAAGGCTTTTTGGGATTCTCCCAAGTGCCGCTATACATTTCTTCCGTCATGGGGCTTTCAAGCTGCCTCATCGCGGTGCTGGCGCTCATCTTCATCGTAGTCCGCGCCGCCATTTTCGGCGACCGCGCCCGAGGCTGGCCCAGCATGGCGTGCATCATGATTTTCATAGGCGGCCTGATTATGCTGAACCTGGGAATCATCGGGCTGTACATTTCCAAGATTTATCTTGAGACAAAAAATCGGCAGCACTACATCATTCGCGAGAACGCGTAGTCTCCCGCACGATGAACTTGGGCTGGCTGTTGAGCGTGAGGTACATCTGGCCGAGATATTTTCCGATTATGCCGAGAGCAACAAGGATAAGCCCGCCGAGAATGAGAATCAAGATGACAGTGGATGTCCAGCCGGTGAGCTTCTCAAGCCCCAGCATGAATTTTGCAAAGTAGTAGATTGCAAGAATCAGACCAACGAATGCGCTGAAAAATCCTATGTAGCTTGCAAGGTTGAGCGGCATGGTGGAAAAGCCGAACAACATTCGCATGAACACTTTTATCGATTTTATGAGATTGTAGTTCGATTTTCCCAATTCCCGCTCGTGATGCTCCACATCGATTTGCGTTATGTTCCGCGTCACCTGAAAAATGAGACCGTCGATGTAGGGAAAGAGGTTGTTGAATTTGACCATATCATCAACAACGCCTTTCGACACTATTTTGAACGGAGACAAATAAATGTTCTTGGGCTTTTGAATCGCCACCTCGCTGATTTTTCCGTTGAACCACGACCCAAGATTCTTCCACAGCTTCTGCTTTTTGAGGGCAAAATTCGCGTAAACCACATCGAATCCTTTTTGTGCCTCCGCATAGAGCTTGGGAATATCGTAGGGGGAGTGCTGCAAATCGTCGTCCATGATTACAATCCACTTTCCGCTGGCATAGTTAAGCCCGGCAAGAATAGCAGAATCCTGCCCGCCGTTTTTTCGCAGGTTTATCCCCAGAACGTTCCCGTTCGTCTCGGACTCCTTCTTGATTTCGTCCCAGCTTGAATCCCGCGAGCAGTCGTTCACCATAATCTGCTCGTAGCTTATTCCTTTGAGCGCGTCCTTTATCTGCCTGGAAAGCTCATGCACACATTCATGGCTGTTGTATACAGGAATGACAACACTGATTTCTTTCATATTCCGCCCTTATCGTCCCGAATAAAATTCGCACACTGCGTCTATGACCTTGTTTTGGTCGCTTTCAGAAAGCCCGTAGAACAGAGGAAGACGCACAAGCCGCTCGCTGTAGGCGGTTGTCACCTCGTCCGCGCCGTCAAAACGCCCGAACTTACGCCCTGCCGGAGCGGAATGGAGCGGAATATAATGGAACACGGCAGAAATCTCCCGCGACTTGAGGAACGCGATGAGCTGCGTGCGCTCCTCAAAATTCCGTGTGATGAGATAATACATGTGCGCGTTGTGGATACATCCCTCTGGAACGACTGGGAGCGCGGTCTTGCCCGATTTTTCCAGCTGTGCAAAAGCTGCGTTGTACCGATTCCACACATTCATCCTGAAATCCTGGAGCGCGGATGCCTGCTCGAACTGCGCCCACAGATACGCCGCGTTCAAATCGCTGGGAAGGTAGCTTGAACCGTAGTCGCGCCATGTGTACTTGTCTATTTGCCCGCGAATGAACTTTGAGCGGTCTGTTCCCTTTTCGCGTATGATTTCAGCCCGCTCAAAGTCGTCAGCGCGGTTGATTATGAGCGC
>JAFPYB010000031.1 GCA_017412405.1 Treponema sp.
CGAGCTGAAAACAAAAATTTTCAGGAAATCTTTCGATATTGCGCTTTACCTGCTCGTTCAGTCGTTTTGTTTCAACTCCATATATTTGAGCCAAATCTCTGTCTATCATCACCTGCTGCCCACGAATGACCAAAATCTTTGACTTTATTGTGCCTTCCGTGCTTATGATTTCATTTTCCATTTTTATCTCTCTGTTCTCCATTCACCCCCGTGAACGCCGTTAGGCGTGAGCAAATCCGTGTGGCAATCCCCATTGTCGGTTCGACTCCGCTCACCGACCACGGTTGCTGAGCTGCTCCCTGAGCGGAGTCGAAGGGAGTCGAAGCACTGAAACAAGTTCGCAAATGATGTGCTTTCCGTTCTCCGTTTTAGATTTTTTCAGTTTCTTTCAGCAAAAAATCTTCCAGCGTCTTTGTGTCGGGAAGAGCGAGCATATATGTTGAAACAAAAAGCTTGTTGTCCAAGCCTGCAAGCGCGTATTCGACCATTTTCTTTCCCTTTCGCGTGCAAAGTAAAATCCCAACAGGCGGATTGTCGCCTTCGTGCATTTCGTTCTCGCGAAAATACGAAACGTAAGCGTTCAGCTGACTCAAATCGGCGTGCTTGAACTCATCGTCTTTTAGCTCTATGATGACGGAACAATGCAGAATGCGGTTGTAGAAAACAAGGTCGGCAAAATAATATTCGTCGTCGATTATCATTCTCTTCTGCCGCGCCTCAAAGCAAAAGCCCTTGCCCAACTCAAGCAAAAACTCTTGCAAATGGTCAATCAGCGCATTCTCCAAATCCGATTCCGAAAACACTTCCGCTTTCAGCCCCAAAAACTCAAACGTAAACGGGTCTTTTATGGAAAGCGCGTTTTCCGTGTTTTTGAGTGGCTCAAGCAGTTTTTCAGGATTCTTGCTTGCTCCCACTCTAAAAAACAGGTTCGTAGAAATCTGCCTGCGCAGTTCCTTCACGCTCCAGCAGCATTTTATGCACTCAGTTTCATAGAAAAAACGCGCCAGTTTGTCTTCCACGGTCATAATTTCACGGATATGTGAAAACGACAACTTTGAAAGCAACAGTTCCGCACTCGTTTCAAATTGGTGCGACGCTATCGCACTTTTTCCCTGCAAGTAATCTTTTATTTGCGGATAATTCAAATAAAACGCTCTTGAGATTTTCAAAAGAGTTTCGTTCAGCCCTTTCCGTCCGATTTTTTCCGCAAGCGTCTTTATCAGCTTTGAGCCGTACTCCGCGCGGTCTTTGCCATTCTGCTCGTATTCCACGATATAAAAGCCAATGACGTAATTTCTCACCGTTGCAATGCGGTTCACCGCCTTCACAGCAGAGCTATAAGAACTTTCGTGCAGTTTTTGAACAGCACTCGCCAACTCTCCAAAAGAAAAATCATGCTTTTTATTCCACCATTCAGGCAATTCATAAGGCGCGCTTATCTCTGTCTGTTCATTTTCATTTTGTTTCATCTTTCAATTCTCCGTTTGCAACTCACTCATAATCTGGCCAAACTGTTTTTCCAGTTCATTAATCGAAGCAAAGATTTCTTTTACAGGGCGGTATTCTTTCTTTTCAACTTCTTTTTTCTGATACTTGTTGAAAGAGAAAACATAATCGTTATCAACAATTTCTTTTTTTTCTACCATGAAAGATTTTTCATAATGAGTGCGTTCTGCTTCTTTGTCGAGCCTGTTCCATCGGCTGATAATATCGGGAATGTCGTTTGCTTCGATTGGGTCCCGCTTCTGGTCAAGGCTGTAGCCGTCGTTTTCCATGTTGTACATCCAGACCTTGTCAGTTCCGCCGGCATTTGTTTTTGTAAAAATGAGGATACCGGTCTGAACTCCCGAGTATGGATAGAAAACTCCGCCCGGCATAAAGATAATGCCTTCGAGTTTTTGATTTTCCACAAGTTCTTTGCGGAGTTTTGTGTAGGCTTTGTCGTTTGTGTTGTTCAAAACTCCAACAGGAATAATGCTTACACAGCGACCACCGACTTTAAGAAGACGCAAGAATAGACTCAAGAACAAAAGCTCTGTCTTCTTTGTTCCGCCACTAATTTGGATAAGGGACTTTGCAACGGTGCTTGGGTCAAGGCTTCCGCTGAATGGCGGGTTTGCAAGAATAAGTGTGTGCGAGTCTTTTTCCTCGTAGTCTTCGCCAAGGGAATTGTTGTATTTGATTGTCGGGTTTTCCACTCCGTGCAAGGTCATGTTCATGCAGCCTATTCGGAGCATGTCTGTGTCAGTGTCGAAGCCAGTGAACATCTTATTATGAAAATGCTGGTTGTTTGTTTTGTTTGTCAGTTCCTTTGCGTAGTGCTCCTGAATGTATTTTGCACTTTCGCTCAAGAATCCAGCAGTTCCCATGGCAGGGTCGATGATTGTGTCTGTAAGACCAGGCTTTGCGATTTCCACCATCATGTCGATTATGTGGCGGGGAGTGCGGAACTGGCCGTTGTCGCCGCTGGTTGCCATTTTTGAAAGCAGGTACTCGTAGCAGTCGCCCATCATGTCTGTCTTGTTGAATCCAAAATCCGGGTCGCTCAAAGCTTCAATCATTTTACCCAAGATATATGGATTTGAAATTGCAAACTCTGCTTTTTCCATGTACTTGGCAAAAGAAGTTACTTTGTCGCCGTGGAGTTTTTTGATGAAAGGGAAAACATTGTTTTTGAGGTTGTCAAATTTTTTGCCGTTGTCGCCCCAGGTGCTGAAAACGCTCCAGCGAAGGTCTGCATAAGGACAGTTGATTTTATCTTCTTCATCGATGTAGAAGCCGTCTTTGAAAATAAGGTCATAATCTTCAAGATTTACTTCTACACCTGCTGCGACTAGACTGTTTATCTTCCGCTCAATCTTAATCTGGTTGTCATCCAGCATCTTTATGAAAATGAGATATGTTATCTGCTGAATGTCAATCCACGGGTTTGTCATCTGATTTGACCACATTGCATCCCAAAGGTTGTCCAGTTTGTTTTTGATTTCACCTGTTATCATTGTTTTTCTCCAAAAAAAAATATTGACAATTATCTATTATATAACATCAAAAGTAAAATAGTAAAAAATAAGTGTAGCCCACCTCCTCCTGCAAGAAATGCTTTATTATAGCACAACAAAGGTGCCCTAGAACGGCACTAAGACAAAAAAAACGCCGCCCTTTCAACAATCTCTCATTGAAAGAACGGCGCTCAAGTTTCACATCAGCCTTCCTTCATCAGGTATATGCCCCGATGAAGAATCGACTTGCATGAACCTTATTTGTACAACTCAACCAACTTCTGCAAGTGCACGCACTTTCGCTTTCGCGAAAGTGGCCGAGTTTTTGGAAGCAAACTTCCAAAAACTCGCAGGCTTATTTATACAATTCCACCAACTTCTGCAAGTGCACGAAGCGAGCCTTTGCGGCTTCCTCGTTCTTGTTGAAGAGGACTTTCGCCCTCTCCGGGAACTTGCGGGTGAGCGCGGAGTAGCGAGTCTCGTTGTTGAGGAACGCCTGGTAGCTTCCGTCGCCCTCTTTTGAAGTGAGAGTGAACGGATTCTTGCCTTCCGCCTTGAGAGCCGGGTTGAAGCTGAAGAGGTTCCAGTAACCGGCCTTCACAGCGGCCTTCATCTCGTCCTGGCAGTGGTTCATGCCGCCCTTGACTCCGTGCAATTCACATGGAGCGTATCCGATGATGAGGGATGGGCCGTTGTAGGCTTCCGCTTCCTGGATAACCTTGAGAGCCTGTGCAGGGTTAGCGCCGAGGGCGATCTGTCCGACGTAGACATAGCCGTAGCTCATGGCGATTTCAGAGAGCGACTTCTTGCCCATCTCTTTTCCAGCAGCCGCGAACTGGCAGACTTCACCGATGTTGGAAGCCTTAGATGCCTGTCCACCTGTGTTCGAGTACATCTCTGTATCGAATACCATGACGTTGACGTTCTCTCCGGAAGCCAAGACGTGGTCGAGACCACCGAATCCGATGTCGTAAGCCCAACCGTCGCCACCGAAAATCCAGACAGACTTCTTTGAAAGGTAGTCCTTCTGCTCGAGGATTTCCTTGGCAACCGCGCTTCCGTCCTTCTCAAGTTCCTTGACGAGGGCTTCCGCTGCAGGAGCGTTGGCGTTCGTGTTGTCCTTTGTCTCCATGAACTTGTCGATTGCCTCTTTGAGAGAGCCTGACGCGTTCATTTCGCCTAGCTTCGCAATCAAGTTGTCGCGGATGTACTTCTGGCCTGAGTACATACCCAAACCGTGCTCCGCGTTGTCCTCGAAGAGTGAGTTGGCCCAAGCCGGTCCCTTCTTCGAATCCTTGTTGATTGTGTAAGGAGCGGTGGCTGCAGGGCCGCCCCAGATTGAAGAACAACCTGTAGCGTTAGAGATGTACATGTGCTCGCCGAAGAGCTGAGTAATCAAGCGGGCATAAGATGTCTCCGCACAACCCGCGCATGAGCCTGAGAACTCAAGAAGCGGCTGGCTGTACTGTGAAGTCATCGGAGAGAGCGGCATAGAGTCGACTTCCGGCTTCTTAGAAACGTTCGCGACGAGGTAGTTCCACTGCGGCTGGTTCTGGACCAATGTCTCCTGAGGAACCATCGTGAGCGACTTTGTAGGACAAACTGTCGTACATTCTCCACAGCCCATGCAGTCGAGCGGAGAAACAGACAATGTGTATTTGTACTGAGAAAGTTTCGGATTCTTGACAGCGAGTGTCTTGGCTCCCAGACCCTCGACCTTTGCAGCCTCGTCGGCGTTCAAGAGGTACGGGCGGAGTGTCGCGTGAGAGCAGACGAAAGCACAAGTGTTGCACTGAACACAAGTGTCGGCGTTCCAAGAAGGAATCATGACCGCTGTTCCGCGCTTCTCGTAAGCGGAAGCACCGAGCTCGAACTGTCCGTCCGCGATGTCCTTGAATGCGGAAACTGGGAGGTTGTCTCCGTCCATGAGCGCGATTGGGTTCATGAGCTTCTCGACCATGTTGACGGTCTTTTTCTCGCCTGTGAGAGCCGGTTTCGCTGCATCTGGAGCCGGGTTCTTCCAAGACTCGGGAATCTTCACCTCGTGGAGAGCGCCCGCGCCCTGGTCGATGGCCTGGCAGTTCATGTCGACGACTTCCTGTCCCTTCTTTGAGAACTTGGCGACGACCTTCTCCTTCATGTACTTGATGGCCTCTTCGGCAGGGAGAACGCCGGCGAGCTTGAAGAACGCAGACTGGAGAACAGTCGAAGTGCGTTTTCCAAGACCGATTTTTGTGGCGATGTCGACAGCGTCTACAGTGTAGACCTTGATGTTGTTGTCGGCGATGTATTTCTTAGACTCGGCAGGAAGGTGCTTGTCCAATTCTTCGTCCGTCCACTGGCAGTTGATGAGAAAGGTTCTGCCCTTCTTCACGTCCTGCACCATCTTGTAGCCCTTGATGATGTATGACTGGTTGTGGCAGGCAACGAGGTCGGCCTGGTTGATGTAGTATGGCGACTTGATTGGCTTGTCGCCGAAGCGCAAGTGGCTGATTGTGATACCGCCGGTCTTCTTCGAGTCGTACTGGAAGTAGGCCTGAATGTATTTGTCGGTGTGGTCACCGATGATTTTTGTGGAATCCTTGTTGGCTCCGACTGTACCGTCGCCACCGATACCCCAGAATTTGCACTCGACAGTTCCCTCGGCGGCTGTGATTGGAGCCGGTTTGACCTCTGGCAACGAGAGGTTCGTAACGTCGTCGTTGATTCCGAGTGTGAAGCGTGATTTTGGAGAATCCTTGGCGAGTTCCGTGTAGACAGCGAATACGGAGCTTGGAGGAGTGTCCTTTGAACCCAAACCGTAGCGTCCGCCTGAGAGTTTCACGTCGTTCAAGCCGGCTTCGCGCAATGTCGTTGCGACATCGAGGAAGAGAGGTTCTCCGAGAGAGCCTGGCTCCTTTGTGCGGTCGAGGACAGCGACTTTCTTGGCAGTCTTCGGCAATTTCGCCAAGAATTTGGCTGAAACCCAAGGTCTGTAGAGATGGACTTTTATCAAACCGACTTTCTCGCCCTTCTTTGAAAGGTAGTCGATGACTTCCTCTGCGACGTCGCAGATTGAGCCCATTGCGACGATTACGCGGTCGGCGTCGGCGGCTCCGTAGTAGTCGAAGAGACCGTAGTTCGTGCCAAGTTTTGCGTTGATTTTGTCGATGTACTTCTCAACGATTGCGGGAAGAGCGTCGTATGTTGAGTTGCAGGCCTCGCGGTGCTGGAAGAAGACATCTCCGTTCTCGTGGGAGCCGCGCATTGCTGGATGCTCAGGGTTCAAAGCGTGAGCGCGGAATGCCTTGAGGGCATCCATCGGCATCATCTCTTTGAGGTCTTCATAGTCCCAAAGCTCGATTTTCTGGATTTCGTGCGAAGTGCGGAAACCGTCGAAGAAGTTGATGAAAGCGACTTTTCCTTCGAGGGCGGCAAGGTGGGCGACAGGAGCCAAATCCATGATTTCCTGCGGGTTTGACTCGGCGAGCATCGCGACACCAGTCTGGCGGCACGCGTAAACGTCCGAGTGGTCTCCGAAGATGTTGAGAGACTGTGTAGCCACACAACGGGCAGCAACGTGGAACACACAAGGAAGCTGCTCCGCTGCAATCTTGTACATGTTCGGAATCATCAGGAGAAGACCCTGAGAAGCCGTGAACGTAGTAGTGAGCGCACCAGAGGCCAAAGAGCCGTGAACTGTACCGGCAGCACCAGCCTCTGATTCCATCTCGATAACCTTTACCTTGTTACCGAAAATGTTCTTGCGGCCATCAGCAGACCAGTTGTCTACGTTGTCTGCCATTGGAGATGAAGGAGTGATTGGATAGATACCAGCGACTTCCGTGAACGCATAAGCGACGTGAGCAGCAGCTGTGTTTCCGTCCATTGACTGTTTCTTTCTGGACATATTGTCCTCCTAAAAAATAATGATATACAAACAAAAAATAGAAAATTTTAGTTAATCTATAGTAAATAATTTTATAATCGCTAGCCGTATTTTTCAACAAAAAAGAGGGCGAACGGCAAAAAGTTAGCAAATCCTAACACGATAAGATAGAGATTTTTTTTTATTTCCTGTCTATAATACTTCCATGAATCATATCGCAAAAACACGCTTTACCGCTACCCTTTTTATCATCATGACGCTGTGCGCCACATATGCAAGAAAACCATCAAAAAAAGCAGACGTAACATTCACGGACGATTTGGGGCGAACTGTTTCCATACAGAAAACAGAAAAAGTTGCCGCACTGCAGGGAAGTCTCGCCTCGCTCTGGATTCTTTCGGGCGGTTCTCTCGCTGCCGCCACCAGCGACTGTTTCATAGAGCCGCCGGAAATGTCCGAGAACCAGGCACAGTCATTCAACAAAACATGGAACACGAGCGGATTCAAGGCGCACCAAAAAGGCATCTTCGCCTACCTCAACGCAAGCCAGTCCACCGTAACAGACGTTGGGATCATGATGAGCCCGAACGTGGAAAAAATCATAGCATCGGGGGCGGAATTTGTCATTCTCTCCACAAATATTCAAGGGCACAAAAAGATTTTGGGTCTCCTTGAAAACGTGGGAATCACCTGTGCATTTTTCGATTATGACGATTTTTCATCGTATGTGAGAATCATGAAAATCCTCACCGACATTACGGGCAGAAAAGATTTGTACGAACAAAACGTGCTATCGCAAAGCACAGCAATCGAGAAAATCATCTCAGTCGCTTTGGAAAAAAGCAAAAAATCGTCGCCCACAATTCTTGCGCTCAGGGCATCAAGCGGCAAAGTCGAGGCAAAATCCAGCGAAAACCTTGCCGCTGCCACAATGCTCAAGAAGCTGGGCTGCACAAACATCGCCGACACAAACAGCGCATACAAGGAAAACCTGAGCATGGAAAAAATCATCGCGGACGACCCCGACTTCATCTTTGTGACGACCATGGGTTCAAACGAGGCAAAAGCGCTCTCTTTTATGGAAGAAACGCTAAAATCGAATCCGGCATGGAAAGACTTGAACGCAGTCAAAAACGGCGCGTACTTTGTGCTTCCCCGGGAGCTGTTCCATTTCAAGCCCGGAACGCGCTGGAGCGAATCGTACCGCGTTTTGTCCGAACTGCTTTACGGCAACGACTGAGACATGGGCGAAGAACTTATAGCAACCGAACAATTCATCCGCTCGGGGAAAAAAAAGCTCCGTTGCGGAATAACAACAGGTTCCTGCGCCGCCATCGCTTCCCTTGCCTCAACAAAAGCGATTTTTGAGGGCGCGTTCCCGTCCTACGCAAAAATCACCACACCCAAAGGCTGGATTGCCCTTGCAGAAATCAAAAAAATGCGCCTAATCTCAAAGACGCAGGCACTGTGCGCCGTCCAAAAAGACGGCGGAGACGATGCAGATGCCACCGACGGGATTCTCATCTATGCCGACGTGAGCGTGTCGCCCGCATCCCAGCCGAACCAGCTTTCAGTGCGGATTTTTGGCGGAAAGGGAATCGGGGTGGTGACAAAGGCAGGGCTAGACCAAAAAATCGGGCTTCCAGCCATAAACTCCGTTCCCCGCGCCATGATTGAGGCTGCCGTAAAAAGCGTATGCGTGGAACACAATTTTTCCGGCACAATCGACGTTGTCATCTCAGCCCCCCTCGGAAAGGAAATTGCACGGCACACCTTCAACCCGGTCTTGGGGATTGAGGGCGGCATCTCGATTTTGGGAACGAGCGGCGTTGTTGAGCCAATGAGTGAAAGCGCGCTGGTGGAAGCGTTGGACGTGGAGACCCGCGTAATTGCAGAAAGCCTACGCGGTAAAAAAATCCGTCCGCTCATCATCACGCCCGGGAATTTCGGGCTTGATTTTGTTGCGGCGCACCCCGAGCTAGGCAATATCCAAACGCTCAAATGCTCCAACTTTATCGGAAACGCAATCGATTTTGCCGCCGCATATGAATTCACCCACGTCATTTTCGTGGGACACGCGGGAAAATTCGTCAAACTCGCGGGCGGCATCTTCAACACGCACTCCCACACCGCAGACTGCCGCATGGAACTTATTGCATCCCACGCCGCGCTTGTCGGGGCAGAATCATTCGATATAGCCCGAATTTTCGACTGCGCCACAGTAGATGCGGCGCTGGACATCCTGGACGAATCGAACATCACAAGCGCAGTAATGAAAAGCATTGCAAAGGCGGCGCAACGCAGAATCGCACAACGCGTGCAGGGAGCATACAAATTCGCATTCACCATGTTCACCAACGTGCGCGGTGTTCTTGCGCAAACAGCAAATTTCGACTTCTCCGAGCTAAAAACACAATAATGGAAAACGAAAAAATCGATTTTTTCTAAAAAAAATAAAAAATTCGTTAAAGAAAAAAATTCGTTCTCCGAAGATTTTAGTATAGGGTGGTATACCCGGGGACAGCAGACAGAAATGTTTGCCAAGAAACACTAAAAAAACCAAAACAAGGAGTAAGTTATGGTTATTAATCACAATATGAGTGCAATGTTCGCACAGAGACAGGGTGGAATTACTGAAGTTTCTATGAGAAAAAACATGGAGAAACTTTCATCAGGCGAGAAAATCAACCGCGCTGGTGATGATGCTTCAGGACTTGCAGTTTCTGAGAAAATGAGATCTCAGATTCGCGGCTTGAACAAGGCTTCTGAGAACGCTCAGAACGCTATCTCTTTCATCCAGACAACTGAAGGCTACCTTCAGGAGACAGAGGATGTTATCCAGAGAATCCGCGAACTGGCAGTTCAGTCTTCTAACGGTATCTACACAGATGAAGACAGAATGCAGATTCAGGTTGAAGTTTCTGCTCTCGTTGCAGAA
>JAFPYB010000032.1 GCA_017412405.1 Treponema sp.
GAGGGTCTTGTCCTGTTCGCAATCATCTGGCTCCTGCACAAGAAAAAGCCCTTCGACGGGTTTTCCGGCGGGCTTTACACCGTGGGCTACGGATTCTTCCGCTTTTTCATCGAGTATTTCCGCGAACCTGACGCGGACATAGGATACAGGTTCTCGGTGAGCGACGATGCCGTTCTCTACACGAACACCAGCCTTCTGAACATCTCCACGGGGCAGATTCTCTGCTTCCTCATGATTCTCGGCGGAATCGGCGTTCTCGTGGCAAACTATTTCCTGGACAAGCGGCGAACCTATTGAACATCATGCAGGCTCCCAAAAATCCTTCCGACGAGCTGTTTGCCAGGACGAAGGATTTTTTGCGGATTCATGAAAAAAAATGCGTTTCTCTGCTTGACCGGATTTTGCACCACGAAGTACGCTCGTTCCTCGTTCTTGACGGGGGAAAAATCAAGGCTGTTTTCTCCTATTCGGACGGCGGCCAGATTCTCCACTGTTTTTCGGACATCGCACTGAACCATTATCCCTACTCGCTCCTGCTCACGGATTTTTTCTCGCACTTCTCAGCTTTGCCCGAATTTGAAAAACTTTTCAGCATAATCGGGGAAGAAAGCGGAACAAATCTTTTGCAGGGCGCAATTTTCTCAGCCACGGGACAAGAGCCGCTTTTTCAGGAAGAATCGTATTTTTTCGAGCTGAGCGATTTTGCGCGGGAGTTCCAGTTCGCGCCGATTTCAAAGCCCTACCCGACTATGCGCATAGAACGGGCGGGCATGGAGCTGTTCGACGCGCTCAAGCCTATTCAGCGGGCCTATGAGGAAGAAGAAGTCTTAGGCGGGGAACACACGTTCAATCCAGCCGTGTCCAACTTTTTGCTCAAAAAAGCACTCATGGCAAACGCCGTGTTCATCGCCCGGGAGAACGGGAGCATTGTGGGAAAAGCCGCGCTCAATGCCCAGGGCGAAAACTACGTCCAAATCGGCGGCGTGTTCACCGCCCCAGACTTTCGGCGGCACGGAATAGCCCGCGCCCTCGTGGAAAAAATCATCGCCGAAAAAAAAGCGCAGGGAAAAAAAATCGTCCTGTTCGCGAAGAAAAAAAATCTCCCGGCGCAAAAATTGTACGAAACGTGCGGATTTGAAAAATTCGGGAACTTCAAAATCTGCTATTATCGGAAGGACTAAAAAACATGATTCTATTCGCGTCCGGGCGCACAGACATTCCGGCTTTTTATCCAAAATGGTTCTCAAATCGCATAAAAGAAGGCTTCGTCAACGTGCGCAATCCGTACTATCCACAGAAAGTGACGCGGTACGTCCTTGACCCCCGCGTTGTTGACTGCATCGTGTTCTGCACAAAAAATCCGCGCCCAATCTTCGAGTACTTGGACGATTTTTCCGCCTTCGGAATTTATTTTTTCGTCACTATAACACCCTACGAGAAGGACATTGAGCCGAACGTGCCTGAAAAAGCACAAATAATGGAAGATTTCATCGAATTGTCAAAACGATTGGGAAAACACCGCGTGTCATGGCGGTATGACCCGATTTTGGTGACGGAAAAATATTCGCCTGCGTTCCATATACGCAAATTCCGCGAAATGTGCGAGAGGCTTTCCCAGTTCACACAGCGATGCACAATCAGTTTTGTGGATTTGTACGCAAAGACGAGGAAGAATTTTCCCGAACTAAAAGAAGTAAGCGAAAAAGACCAGATTTTTCTTGCCCAAACCCTTTCCACAATCGCATCCCGATTCGGCATGAGACTTGAGTCCTGCGCCGAGCATCTTGATTTGAGCGACTATGGCGTGGAAAAAGGCAGCTGCATATCGAAAAACATCATTGAGCGGGCGGCAAACATACATCTCCTGGAAAAAGGGACGCAGCACTTGCGCAAGCACTGTCCGTGCCTTCCCACGCGGGACATTGCGCACTACAACTCGTGTCCCCATTTGTGCCGCTACTGCTACGCAAACTACGATGCAAAATCAGTGGAAAAAAACTTTGCGCTCCACAACGACGCGTCCCCCTTCTTGATTGGCGGACCGCTTCCAGGCGACGAAGTGAACGACGCAAAAATGGAAAGCTGGCGCGACACCCAGCTCAGGCTGTTTTGAGCCGCGCCACAAAAAGGCTACTCGGTTTTTGCCGCACCCGCGCCGTACTTGTACGTGTACTCAACGATTCCGGCAAGCTCGTTCACAGTTGTCCCGAATTTCTCCGCCACGTTGTATGTTGTTGCTTTCGTCACGTTTCCGTATGTATCGTACTTGAAGATGATTCTCACCGCCAGCTTGTTCTGGGCATTGTAAGTCTGCTCCTCTGTCACGGAATAGCTCGCATCAAAACGATATACGGTCTTGCGAAGAGTGCGGCCGAACATATCGGAATAAGCCACCTCGGACAATTTGCCGGCATCATTGTAAGTATAGACCTGCTTCAGCTCAAGCTGACCGTCCTCATTGTACTGGGCAAGCTCCACGTTCCGCCCTTTCTCGTCCAGCTTCGTGATGAATTTTCCAAGCAAGGCGCCGTCTGAGTTGTAGAACGCCTCCTCAATCTGCTTGCCCTCAATGTACTTGAAAATCGAGCGGTTCACCAAATCATCGTTCGCATTGTACTGGGACTCGTCGATTTTATTTCCGTCACCGTCGTAGGTGAAAATGCTCTTCCACTGGATTTTTCCGTCGCCGTCAGTGCAGACCGTTGACGTGACGCGTCCCTCGGAATCGTAGTTGTACAAAATCTTGTCAACGAGAGAGTCCTTGCTCGTAAGCTCGTCCGATTCAATCTGCTTTCCAGACGCATCGAACACATGGACGTATTTTGCTTTTGGGGAGCGGTAATAATCGCCGAATTTCTCAGTTATCGTATAATCGATTTTTGTGTATTCGGCAACCGAACCCACAGTCTTCAACTCAAAATTGTCATCAAACGCATACACGTTCGCGGCAAGCACCGCCGCCACACACACACCGATAATTTTCTTCATAGTTTCCTCCATTTTTACTCAGCCGGAATGAGAATTTTCGTTCCAGAAATGATGATATCAGGATTTTTGATATGATTGTAATCAGCAATCTTCAAATATTTCCATGGCGTTTTGTAGTATGAATCAGAAATGTCCCACAGCGTATCGCCCCACTTGATTGTGTAAGGAACATCCTCGCCCTTAGGCTTTTTCTGCGTCGTCTCAGTCTTTTTCGGCTCCGTCTGTGCCACAGGAACGTCAACCTTGACCGGAACCGTCTTCTCCACGGCTTCCTCAGGAATTATGACAATCTTGTTCTCCTCGGCAGAAGGCGGCTGAACGTCCTTCTTCGGCTCTTCCTTGACAGCAGGCTTATCTTCCTGGAGCGGAATCGTAATCTTCGTCTCGCTCAATGGCTTTTTCTCGGAAGCAGGCTCCTCAGCCTCTTTCACGCCCTCGCCCGTGCTATGGCTCGGAGTTTCAGACGGAAGTTTGACGCTCTCCTGCTTCTTCTCGGGAAGCGACAAAATGCCAGACTGCTTTGGCTTGTCCTTTTTCTCGACGGACTCAACAGCCGTGGGCGTTTTTCCGCCCTTTGACTTGATGAGGTTGTATTTTGACGGAATGACAAACAAAATCAACAGCGTGGCGATTATACAAATGAGCGCACAAATTATGCATATTATGATTGGAACCCGGCTGCGGTCGTCATCGTCGTCGTCATCGTAAAGCGTTGCGTGCTCGCCGTTGAGCGTCTCCTTGTCGTACAAGTCGGAGAAGTCCATGGGAGCGCTGGAAAGATTCATGTCCGAACCGAAATCGCTGTCGGAAGGGCTTGACGAAAGTGCAGACTCATCGATGTAATCCTCGATTTTCTTCTCGTCCCGCTGCTCGGAAAGCGACAGGTTGTCAAAATCAGGAAGGTCGAAGGAGTCCAACGAATTGGAAGACGATGTATCATCAGTCTTGAAGCTGAAATCGTCGTCAAGAGAAATCGATTTGTCAGCCGTTGGCATCTCGTCAAAATCCGGCAAGTCGGAAATATCGAAAGAATCATCGGAATCTGCGCCCGTGTCCGTGCTGGTGGACGGCGTGTCAAAGTCGGAGAAGTCCGGCAAATCGGCGGCTATGCTGGCGGCAGTCTCCCCCTCCACAGGCTCGTCAATTGACGGCTCTTCTGATTTTTTCTCAGTCACGTCCAGCGACATATCGTCAAAATCGGGAAGCTCAAAAGAACGAACATCATCGCCTGCCGTAGGCTCTTCCGTCGTGTCGGTGTCAGGCACGCTCTCCGAGGCAATATCGTCAAAATCAGGGAGCGCCGACGTATCAACTGAGAAGTCGTCCGAAACTTCTTCGCTGGCGGTTGGCTCCGTTGTGGAATCCTCCACCGTCACGTCGTCTTGGGCAGCAGGCTCTTCGAACTGGAACGGCTCGTCAATGGAATCTTCCGGGGTGGTCTTTGTCTCGCCGATTACATTCTCCACAGTGATGATGTCGTCGTTTGGCACGTCAAAATCAATGTCGTCCAAAGTCTTGTCGGAAGAATCGATTGTTGCGTCGTTGTCTGCCACCGTTGTATCGTCCAAAGCCGCATCGCTTGGAGGCGTAAAATCATCGATTGTTGTTTCTGTCGCTGTCGCGTCCGCATCTAAAGAATCAGCTGGGGAAGAGAAGTCGTCCGAAACATCGGGAATGTCGGGCATATCAAAATCAGATGCGCCGTCAGAAGAGGAATCGGAAAGGGTTGCGTCCTCGTCGAACGCTACCGTCCCGTCAGGAATCGTATCATCCTCCGAAAACGTGGACTCTCCCTCAGGAGCAATCTCCTCCTGGGCAGGCATTTCCCGCGACGTGCTTTCAGGAATCTTGTGGAACATATCGTCGTCATCAGGAGCATCCATGCCGAACGGATTGTCCGAATCAGGCTCTTTCATGGCAAAATCCGTGTCGCCGGTCCGCTCATCCGCGCTCCGCGTCACAAGGTTCACCTGCGTCTCGCTCCTACGTCCAGTTTCAGTGTCGATTACTTCGGCAATAAGCTCGTTGTTTTCGTCAAGTCCGATGGAAAGTTTCAGCTCGGTGTCGTCAACAGCCTTCGGCGTGAGTTTTGAGACCTCAAGCGTATCAACATATTCGGCATCGTCCATCGTCCCAGACTCGGAACGGTACAAATCAACGCGAACAGTCGTCTGGTTGTCATTTGCAGTCGTCAAATCCAAGATGCGCTTTTTTGGCACACCTTCTTCGAGAATCGGATAAAAAGTTCCATCCGCAAGCCTAATTCCAATTGTTTTCATATACTTCTTCTCACCACCTGATAAGACCTTTCATTCCATATCGGCAAAAAATCGCCGAAACTTGACACATACGGCTCAATTTCACGTTTCCTTCAAAACCTCTATTGGGAACTTTGAAAAACTACAGAGTTTTTCGAGATACCCTATTGCCATTCGCGCACAACCATTTTGGAACTTCCGCGATTTTCAACGGCCGGTTTTCGGAGAACAGAAGGCTTCCACACACCTCGATTATTTTATTGAATTTTGGTAAAATTGGATATAAGAGATACATCTAAAATCTCATTTTCATTGATTTTTTAGAAAAACCCGATTTTTTTCATTCATGACAATCAAAACATACATATCGATTTTTGCATTTTCTCTGCTCGCCGGTATTTGCACGCCGTTTTTCGCCGAAAGCGCGTCCATCCCGGACACCGCCGATTTTTGGAGCGACTACCCCCACGAGGAGCTTGGCGATTTCCTGATTTCCAAGATGAGCGACGACGAACTGCTCGCCCAAATCTTCATGTTCGGCTGGGAGGGCGTTGAGCCGAGCGGCCACATCAAAAAATGGGTCTCGGAGCGCGGGCTTGGAAGCGTCAAAGTGTTCGGAAGGAACGCAAAAAACACGGAGGAAGTGGCAAAATCGGTGACGGCTCTCCAGCGTCTAGCCCAGAGCCACCGCTTCCACATTCCGCTGTACGTCGCCACAGACCAAGAAGGCGGCTGGATTCGGCACATAAAGGGCAACACCTCCGACACGCCGGGGAACATGGCAATCGGGGCATCGGGCTACCCCATCGACGCGTACTGGTCCGCCTATTACATCTCCCGGGAGATTTCTGCCCTGGGAATCAACATGAACTTTGCCCCCACCGTTGACGTGTACTCAAACCGCCAGTCAACGGTCATAGGCCCGCGCTCATTCAGCGACAACCCCGAGTACGTCGGCGAGCTTGGTTCCGCGTTCGCGGCGGGAAGTCTTGCGGCTGGTGTCATTCCCACGGCAAAGCATTTTCCGGGACACGGCGACACGAGCCTTGATTCCCACGGAAAGCTGCCAGAAATCAACATAGACATGAAAACGCTGGAAGAGAGGGAACTGGTGCCGTTCAAGTATCTAATCACCGAGAACATTCCCGCAATCATGAGCGGTCACTTGAGCTTTCCCCTCATTCTCAAAAACGGCGAGCCTGCATCCCTGTCCAAAACGTTTTTGACGGAGCTGCTCCGCCAAAAGCTCGGCTTTGAGGGGCTAATAATCACGGACGACATGATGATGAACGGTGCCACCTTGTTCGCGGGGAGCATGTCCAGGGCGTTCACCCTGGCCATAGAAGCGGGGAACGACATAATCCTATCGTCCTACGACACGCCGCTGGACGAGCCGCTGTGGGAAAAAAACATTGAGCTTATGAAAACGGACGCTTCGTTCAAGGAAAAAGTGCGCATGGCGGCCCGCCGCGTGGTGGTCTCCAAGCTCGCCTACTTCAAGGGCGAGAACGCCGCCCCGCTCTACCCAGACAGCGCCAGCCTAAAAAATCGCATCCCTGACCCGGAAGGTGAAAAATTCTTCCTGAATCAGGCTTGCCGCTCCATCACCACCCACAAGAAAGGCTCCATGCCGTTTACGCAGAAAAACGAGCGCATACTGCTTTGCGGGCAGACGCAGTTCCCGGAATTTTTTGAGGAGGGCGAAAAACGTTTTTCCCGCTGCAATCGTTTCCAGTTCGACTACAATGCAGGCCCAAATTTCATCGAGTGGACGGAGGACAATCTGCCTGCTCTTGCGGCAAACTACGACGTGATTATTTTCTGCGTGTCGGATCCCTCCAGCGCGCGAATGGCTCGCTGCCTCAAAAGCCTGAACAAGAAAGTAATCATCTTTTCGGTTCTCACGCCTGTCTACGTCCTGGACTACGACTGGGCAGACACGATTCTCCTGGGCTACAGCTATTCGCCCTACTCGTTCAAGGCGTTGTACGGCGCGCTGTGCGGCGACTTTGCCCCAAAGGGAAAGCTGCCGCTGCGCTAGAAGCCGTTCTGCGCCGCGCTACTCAAGGCTGGAAAGCGCGATGAGAACTTTTTCCGCCGCCGCCATCTGCTCCAGCGAGCACCATTCCGTGCGCGAATGGTAGTTGTGTCCGCCGGTGAACACGTTTGGCGTGGGAATGCCCATTTCCGTAAGGCGAGAGCCATCCGTCCCACCGCGAATGGGAACGAATTTCGGCTCCACGCCCGCAGCCCTGTAAGCCGAAACAAGCCGTTCCACCACGCGCGGATTCTTGTCAAGCTCCGATTTCATGTTGGCGTACTGGAACGTGTGGGTGACAACCGCTTTTCCGCCCAGGGAAAGCTCCGTGGTGCGGGCAATCGCCTCCACCAGCGACTTTCGCCTTTCCATGCCCTCGCTAGAAAAATCCCTGAGAAACAAAGTGACCTTGGCTTCTTCAACAGTCCCTTCAATCCACATGGGCGCAAAAAATCCCTCCTTCCCGTCGGTGGTCTCTGGAAGCTGACCATGAGGAAGATTCTGGAGAAAATTCGTCGCCATCAAAATCGCGTTCACCATGTCGGGCCGCGCCGTTCCCGTGTGCTTGGACTTTCCCTTGAACACGATTTCGCTCTTGCACGCGTTGAAGCACTCCACCTCAAGCTCGCCAATGTGTCCGCCATCCACCGTGTAGGCTGATTTTGACTCAATGAGGTCCAACGGAACATTGTCCATGCCGTGTCCCGTCTCTTCGTCAGGGGAAAACACCACCTCGATTTTCCTGTGGGGAAAGTCCGGGTGGGAATGAAAATAGGCGACAGCCCCCATGATTGCGGCAACCCCGGCCTTGTCGTCCGCGCCCAAAAGCGTGCTACCGTCCGATGTGATTACAGTCTCGCGATTTTTGGCAGCCAGAGCCAAATCATGGTCAAAGGCTGGGTCAAGAGTGTCGCCTGAGGGAAGAACGATTTTCCCGCCGGAATAGGACTCGTGCACAATCGGCTTCACATTCTCCCCGCTCACTTCCTCCACCGTGTCCATGTGGGCAAGCAGGCAGATGGGCGGCTCTTTTTCCGCCCCGCCCGTCGCCGGCAAACAGCCGTAGACGTAGCAATGCTCCGTCACCTGAACGCGCTCCGCCCCCAAAGAACCAAGCTCCGACGCAAGGACGGACGCAAAATCGAACTGGCGTTTTGTTGACGGCTGCACACCGCAATCAGCCTGCCCAGAATCAGAAGTTGACCAAATTTTCACATAGCGAATGAATCGCGACAACAATTCCTGGTTTTCATTATTTTCATTGCTCATATTTCTTTTATCGGAAACAACCAGCCATTCCAAAGCAGGAGGCCATCACGGAACTGACAATTACCGCTCATTCCGCTATAATCATCCCATGAAGATAACGCCTGATTACACCGTGATTTACTCAGATGACGACATTGTTGTGCTCAACAAACGCTCGGGGCTGCTCATTGCCGCCGACCGCTACGACGAAGACGCCCCCCGCCTTGACGTTGAGGCGGAAAAAGAATTCGGACGACTTTTTGCCGTCCACCGAATCGACAAGGACACGTCCGGCTGCGTAATTTACGCCCGGAATTCCGAAAGCCACAAAAATCTTTCCATGCAGTTCGAGAACAGGGAGGTTCAGAAAGTCTACCACTGCCTCGTGTACGGCTACCCGTCGTGGAGCGAGAAACATGTTGACTTGAAACTCATGCCGGACGGGGACGCAAAGCACCGCACCGTGGTGAACAAGACCCACGGGAAGCCCAGCGAAACCGATTTCATCAATCTGGGCAAAGCCGGCCCGTTCTCGTGGATTGAGGCCCGCCCCCACACCGGGCGCACTCACCAAATCCGCGCCCACTTGCAGGCAATCGGGTTTTCCATCGTGTGCGACCCGCTCTACAGTCCGAACCAGCATCCCGTCCTACTGAGCGAAATCAAGCGGCGGTGGAACGGAGACGAGTCCACGGAGAGGCCTCTTCTTTCACGTCTCGCGCTCCATGCGTACCGGCTCACGCTGGCGCACCCCAAGACCGGCAAGCCCATGACGTTCACCGCGCCATACCCTAGGGACATGGAGGCAACCCGCAAGCAGATTGCGTCCATTTTCGGCGTTGACCCACAAGCAGAGGCATGAGCATGAAATCAACAGTACGATTTTTCTGTATAGCGATTTTTTCATCCCTATCGTTGGCATGGGCAAAAGAATCCGACTGGAAGCTGTTCCTGCTCCCCGAGTTCGGCATGAAGCACGGCACGGTGGGCGAATACGTCTTTGCCAAAACCTCCAACTATTCCGACGACATGATAAGCGAGCTAATCTACGACATCAAGCCCGAGCTTTACGGCGGGCTTAAAATCGGGGGTGGCTGGCGGAACATTGCGGCAGAAGTTTCCGTGTCCGCGGGATTTCCCATGAAGACAGGAACGCTGGCGGACTCGGACTGGCTCAACAATTCAACGTCAGAAGTCTCCAAAGCATCGTCCCTGCTCACGTCAAACTACAAAACGAATTATTCCGAGAGCGAATGCAACCTTGACTACGATTTTTCATGCGCAATCAAGCTGGGGTACGCATTTCCCGTGTTCAAGAACTCGATTCTTTCAATCAACGTAAAGCCGTTCTATTCCTTCGGCTTCAACAATTTCAAGTTCACGGCGAAAAACGGCGAGGCGTGGTACGGGGCAAAGCTCGCCGACGGGTACTACGCCGCCTGGAACGACGAGGCGAACCGCGCCTCCAATTCCGGGAAATTTTCTTCCACCGTATCGAACTACGACGGCGAGGACTTGAGCTACAGGCGGTGGTCGGTCATCCATTGGATTGGATTTGACGCAACGGTGGGTCTGCCGCTGAAATTCACGGTGAACGCCGGCTTTCAAGTCGCGCCGTATGTGTATGCCGAGTCCACGGACTTGCACTACCTCAACAACTCCTACGGCGGAACGGCGTACCTTGATGTGGCGGACGGATTTTTCAGCACATTCAAGTGGAACTGCGGCGTTTCATACCAGATTTCAAGGCGCAACACTGTGAGCGTGTCTGCATCATGGTTCTACCTCAAGACCCTGCGCGGGGACAGCTACAAAAAATTATACAGCCAGTACAAAAAAGACGACGAGAAATTCTACTCAAGCGAAAAAATATCTTCAACCGAATCCGGCACAAATCAGTTTTACTTTGACTTGTCGGTGGGCTGGAAATTTTCGATTTTTTGAGAAAAATTGTGATATAATGGTCGTATAATTGATGCAGAACGATTTTTCACATCGCGTTTTTTAGGAAACAGTATTTATATAGAAAAAAGGGAGGAATCATTATGAGAAAAATCATCACAATCAGCCGCGAGTACGGCTCGGGCGGGCGAATCATAGGAAAACAGATTGCCGAAAACCTGGGCTTTGAATTTTACGACAAGAACATCATCGATTTGGCTGCAAAAGAAAGCGGGCTTTCCCCGGATTTCATCGAACGGACAGAACAGAACATATCTTCAACATGGCTTTACAATCTTCTTTTGGGCACGAATTATGCAGGCGTTGCTGGCGGCACGGGGCAGCATCTTGGAGCCGCCACGCTCCCACTGGCAGACCAAGTGTTCAACGTGGAGCGCAAAATCATTCTGTCCATCGCAAAAAGCCCCTGCGTCATTGTCGGGCGGTGTGCCGACTACATCCTCAGAACCAGCGACGAGATTGACCGGCGGGAGCTGTTCAACGTGTTCATCTACGCCGACATGGACGCAAAGGTGAAAGCCGTAATGGAACGCCACAACTGCTCCGAGAAGGAAGCCCAGAAAATCGTCCACACGATTGACAAGCGGCGGGCGAACCACTACAGCACGTTCACGGAAGACACCTGGGGCGACCGAAAAATCTACGACATCCTCGTGAACTCCACCACCCTCGGCATTGAGGAAACGGCGCAAATGCTCACGGACTACATCAAGAAGGCATAACGCGCAGAAATTGAAAAGTCCGAAAAATCATGCTATACTAAATAGTAAAACACTGAACAAAATCATATGCGGATTTGTTCAGTGCTCATTTTTTTTGATTTTTTGGGGGCTTCTATGAAAGTCGTTGTTATTGGCGCTCAGTGGGGCGATGAAGGAAAAGGCAAAATCGTCGATTACTTGGCAGAGGACGCAAAATATGTTGTCCGCTATGCCGGCGGTCCAAATGCGGGTCACACGATTGTTGTCGATGGAAAACAATATGCTCTCCATCAAGTTCCGAGCGGAATTTTGTACAAGGACAAGTCCGTTTTCTTGGGCGCGGGCATGGTCATCGACCCAGAGGCATTGTTCAACGAACTTCAGATGCTCAAAGACAATGGAATCGATTGGGAGGGGCGTGTCTTCATCTCTGACCGCGCCCACATCATCCTGCCGCGTTACCGCCAGATGGACAAGGATCGGGATGCGGCACGAAAACGCCCGATTGGAACGACGGGACGCGGAATCGGAATTGCGTACTCGGAGAAGGCACAGCGCGACGGACTTCGCCTTGCGGACTTGGACTGGGAAAAGAAAATGGCGGAGTTCGACGGCGAGGACAAGGCATATCTTGAAAAATACAAGAATCGTCTCATCTCGATGCGCGTCGATTTGACGGCAAAAATGCACGAGTTCAAAAACGACAACATCCTTTTTGAGGGCGCACAGGGCGCAATGCTCGACATCGACTCGGGAACATACCCCTACGTCTCATCGGGCGCAAGCTGCGCTGCCGGGGCTGCCACGGGCTGCGGAATCGGTCCCCATGATTTGGACAAAATCCTGGGCGTGTTCAAGGCATACGAAACGCGTGTTGGAAACGGGCCTATGCCCACCGAGTTCAACGACAACGACGCGGCAGAAAGCGAGTTGTGCCGCACAGTGCGTGAGACCGGGCGCGAATACGGCGTTACCACAGGACGCGCACGACGCTGCGGCTACCTTGACTTGGTGGCCCTGCGCTATGCGTGCCGCACGAACTCCCTCGACTCCCTCGTTCTCACGCACCTTGACATCTACGACCCCATGGAGCAGATTGAAGCGTGCATCGCATACGATATCGGCGGAAAAATCGTCACCGACTTCCCGGCAAGCGTTGAGGACATGGAAAACGCCAAGCCCGTCTTGAAGAAGTTCAAGGGCTGGAAAACTAGCCTCAAACAAATACGCGAGTACGACAAGCTTCCAAAAGAGGCGCGGGACTACGTTGAGTTCATCGAAGACTACTGCGACACAAAAGTGGGCATTGTCTCCGTGGGCTACGAACGCAACGAAACATTCATCAGAACAAGCGTGTGGGAATAAAGAAAAAAGGTGCTGTCCAAAAAGTTCAGTTAGCTGTGTCACTCCGAATTCGTTTCGGAATCTCAACGCTTCTGATAGCGTAGATGCCGAAACTGTCATCCTGAACTTGATTCAGGATCAGCATGACACTTACTTCTAGGACAGCCCTTTTTTGTTCTGCGATGAAAAAGGGCGACATCGTATATGCCGCCCGAAAAAATCTTACTCGTTGCAGATGGCTTTTCCAAAAACGGCGCGGTCGCATAATCCACCGCAGGAAAGGCGCGGCTATTTTCCGTAGTCCAAGAGGCTCAGCTCCAGCACTTTCTGGCACAGCCCAGAAACGCCGTTTTTGAGAAGCGCGGTGATGAAAGGGCGGCCCACCAAAACACGGTCTGCCCCCAGCGCAAAGGCTGTTGCCACGTCAAGGGGCGTCCTTATTCCGCCGTCAACCCACACTTCGTCGCAGTATTTTTTTAGCTCCACAACGTGCTCAAAAAAGAAGTCCGCCGTGCTTCCGCGCCGCGTGTCGATTCTGCCGCCGTGGTTCGAGATGTAGGCAATGCTGGGTCGCACGGCCCGTATGGTGGCCATGTCCTCTTCGGTGAACACGCCCTTGATTGCAAACGGAATGTTCAGTTCGTCCAGCCGCCGCTTTATCTCAATGAGCTGCGCCGCCGTCTTTTTCTCAAGGCGAACAAGATTCCGCATCGTCACAAGATTGAATGCGTCTATGTCGATTCCAATGACGTTGGCCACGTTTTTGGCCCAATCGATTCTCTCAAAGATTTTTTCGTTCGGGTATGGCTTTATGAAAATCCCGGCCTTGATTTCCTGCTCCCCCTGCTTTTTGCATCCAAACAGGGCCTCTATTCCGAATTTGAGCTTCTCGTCGGGGAAGCCGTCGCCAATGCACAGCCCCAGCCCCACATTGTGCGCCGCCTGTATTATCTGCCCATAATAGCTCTTCTCGTCCTCCATGCCGATGTTTTCCACCGCCCCCGTAATCGGCGCGATGCTGATACGGGGAATGCGTTCCTCCGCTTTTTTCTTGAGGAAATCTGAGACGAGCTGGGCATTTTTGTTCCTGATTTTTCCCCAGCCAATAACGTTCAGCTGGAAATTCTCGTTCCCGTTCGTTCCGCCCATGCCAGGAATCTGGTCTATGCACCCCTTCCCGGCGCAGAACGCGCAGAAATTGCACTTGTATCTAGTCGCCAAAACACGTTCCCAAGCCGCGACCGGCTGTAATCATGGAATGTTCGGGGTCAACGGGAATGTTCTTCACCTGCCCCGCCACGTCCGAAAGCGGCACGCCGACGATTTTGTTGTTCTGCATCGCAACGAGATTCCCGAATTTTCCATCCGCCATGAAATCCACCGCCGCAACACCGAACTGGGTGGCAAGCACACGGTCGTAGGAACTGGGCGTTCCGCCGCGCTGGAGATAGCCCAAGACCGTCACCCGCGAGACAAGGGCCGTAGACTCCTCAAGCTCGTGTGCCACACGGTACGCAATCGAATAGGGCATTGCCTTCCGCCGCTTTTTCAGCTCCTTTTTTGGAAGCAGAGCCTCGTCGCGGCTCAATGCGCCTTCCGCCACCACAACAATGGAAAATTCCTTGCCAGCGTCCCGCCGCTTCATCACGCAGTCGGCTATAGAATCAATATCATAAGGAATCTCCGGGAGCAAAATCACGTCCGCGCCGCCGGCTATTCCCGCATAAAGGGAAAGCCAGCCCGCCTTGTGTCCCATCACCTCAATGACCATGATGCGCGAATGGGAATGGGCAGTTGTGTGGATTCGGTCGATTGCCTCGGTGGCAACGTCCAGCGCGGTGTGGAAACCAAAGGTTATGTCAGTCTTTACAATGTCGTTGTCGATTGTCTTTGGAAGCCCGATGATGTTCAGCCCTTCCGCCGCCAAAAGGCTCGCCGTGGTGTTGGTTCCGTTTCCGCCGATGCACACAAGAGCGTCCATCTTGTGCTCGGCATACGTCTTTTTGATTGCTTCCACGGGAAAAAGCCCTGTCTCGGGGTTGCGCTCAGGATTCTTGAACGGCTTGTCCCGTGACGTGCCCAGCATGGTGCCTCCGTGGGTGAGAATGCCTGAAATGTCGTCAGTGCCCAGGGGAACACATTTGTCCTCCACAAGACCCCGATAGCCGTTCTTGATTCCGATCGGCTCCATTCCGTATTGAATTATCGCTTTTCTGCAAACCGCGCGGATTGCAGAATTCAAGCCGGGAGCGTCTCCGCCCGAAGTCAAAATGCCAAATCGTTTTACCGTGGAACTCATAGGAAAATTATACAAGTCATTCGATTTTTTGAGAACAGTTTTAGCGAAGTATTGTCGTTCTTAGAGGGTGAAACGACGAAGAATCGCTGTAATTTTTTGTAAAAACGGACCTGTTCAGAAAATGAAGTTTCCGCCATGCTCAAAATGACAATTTCGGCAAAATTCGTGGAAGCTCCCACACTTCCTCCACGCCGCTCACAAGGATTCCGCCCATGCCGAGGGAAAGGGCAAGGGACAAATCGATGTCGAACCGGTCACCAATGGATATGCAGTCAGCATAATCGATTTTTTCGTTCATGTCCTCACAAGCACAATGGAGCGCATATGAAAGGATTTTTTCAGACGGCTTGGACGCAAAGCAGGTGTCAAGTCCCACAATGCGCGGGAAAAAGCGCGAAATCCCGATTGCATCCAGCGTTTTTCTGGCTGGCAGGACAGGATTGTTCGTCACGCAGATGAGATAGAACGATTTTTCAAGCTCGGAGAGCGTCCCAATGAGCCGTTCGTCCCTTTTCAGGTAGTCGGCCGGGTCAAAAAGCGTCTTGCGCCATTCAATGCTCGTCTCGATTGAAACGCCCAGGGTCAAGAAAAGATTTCCCAAGCTGATTTTTTTCCCGTCATGCTCGCAGGCCCATTTCTTGCGAAGACGCGAAATCATGGCGCGGCACTCGTCCCATGTCATTCCGTTCAAATCGGCGTAGTGGCGCACCTGGCAATCAATCTGCTCCGCCGCATACTCGGGGCAAGTGTACAGAGTGGAATCAATATCGAATATAAGCACTTTCGGCTTTGTTGGCAGATTATATGTTTCCATAGGATTTTTTCACTTTGCAAAGGCACATGGCAGCTTCCTGAATATCGTCAAAATCGCCGAGGGCAACACGGGCAAGAATCAGGTCTCCAATCAGCTCACCGTCGGAACACCAGGGAACATCAATACGAACCCCCGCCCTCAACGCCTTCTGTCGTATCCACGACTCATCCCTGCACTGCCCGCCGGTCATGACAAGCGCATTGGAGAAGGGGATTTTTTTCTCACGGGCAGCATCCCGAAGGACACCAACCCCCTGGGCAAAATCTGAAAGAACGGCGTTTTTTCCCGCCTCCGACTCCAAGCGGCGCGTTCCGCTTTTCTCGATGATTACACTGGCGTTCCACAACCCAGGAACAGGATGGGGGAGTGTTCTCACGCCAGGGGCAAAAAGCGGCTCGCTCGTGCAAAGATTTATTCCTTCGCTGGAGCCTGCGCGGTCGCAGACCATCCCGGGAAAAAGCGTCCCAGTCCCAATAAGAGCCACAATGAAGTCCGGTGCGCCGCAAAAGACGAACGTTCCCTCAAAAAGCCCCGTCGCAATGGCACTTTTTGCGCTCACCTTCCCCGCAAATTCCCCCATGCCCACAAAAGGCGGGAGTTTTTGCACATCATCCTCGCCAAAGCCCGAGCGCAAAAGCTCGTCGCAGTTCCAGTAGGCAGGACGATAGCGCGCGTCCGGCAGGATGGAAAGCGGCGTTCCGGTGAGGGCAAAAATCAAGTACTCGGGTCCCGAGAAAATATGGTGCGCGCGCTTCCAGTCATCGGGAAACATCTCCCTCAAAAGCCAGAGCCGCGGAATGAACATGGAGTGCGATTCCGCCACGTCCTTTGGCATGGGGCGGAGCGGAACCGGATTTTCGTTCCACAAAAGCGTCCGATTTTTTCCATCTCCACATTCCAAGCCGCCGTCCAGCACAAGGGTGGGGCCGTTCCCGCTCACGCAGACTGCCTCAATGCCCGCGTCTGGATTTTTTTCCTTCAGCTCACGGACGGCACGGCAAAGCGCACGGAACCACGCATCTGCACCGGGAGCGTCAAAATCCTGCTTTGAGTACGCTTCCACCGTGTACTTGTCGGAGAGAAGGGCGGCTTTGAGTGACGTTGTGCCGCAATCAATGCAAAGTATCGTATCGACCATACAGTTCCTTGACCAAGACGCGTTCAAAAACCGACAGATGAAAAATCGCTTCTATTGAATACATCTTTTTTTGACTAAGTGCAAAAAAAATTCTACCATAAAATCATGAATTCAAAAACAGCGGAAGAGAAAAAAAATCTCAGAAAAATCATGCGCTCCAAATTGAAGGAATATTTTTCCCAGCATGACGGAAAGATTGATTCCGCACTTGTTGCGCGGAAGATTCTGGAGCTTGATTCGTTCAAGTCGGCAGACTTTGTTCTTGCGTTCCTCGCCACGAAACACGAAATCGACTGCCAGCTCATCATCGACATTGCTCTTGTGACAGGAAAGACTGTGGCACTTCCAAAAGTCAGCTCAGAAACGGAGCTTGATTTTTACATCTTGAATCCCGCCGAGCCGCTTGAATCCCAGGTGGAGGACGGAAGTTTCGCCATCAGAGAGCCGAAAAGCACACTTTCCCGCCTTGATGTGGACTCGTTTTCAGGAAAAAATGTCGTTGTCATCGTCCCTGGTCTTTCGTTCTCGAAGACCGGGGCAAGGCTCGGCCGTGGCAAGGGCTTCTACGACCGATTCATACAGCGGCTCACCTCAAAGGGTGCGCAGGTTTTTCTTTCGGGCATATGCTTTCCATTCCAGCTTGAAGATTCCATTCCCACAGACGAGCACGACGCGCGAATGGATTTTGTGGCGTACTGATGAGCAAGCCACGTCCCGCCGCCCGTCATTCAACAACGAGCGTCGCACCCTCAATGGCTGTCACCACACATTCCGAGCCGCGTTCCATGGGTGCGCCGCTCTTGGAACGTGCGCTCCAGACAACGCCGTTCACTTTGACCGCCCCCTTCTCAAGCTCGGTGATTTTTTCCGTCACACGCACCTTTTTCCCCACAAGGCTGTCGCTGTTCAGCGCGACGCTCTTGACCTTGAGCTTTTTCACGGCAAACGGGCGCGTAAAGGCAAGGAGCGCAAACGAGACGACGGCAAAAATCAATAGCTGCCACCGAAACGGAATGGGCGCAAAGGACAAGAAAATCATGATGAATGCGCCGCCGGCAAACCAAATCGTCGTGAGCGAGAACGTAAGCACCTCAACGACAATGAATACGACTGTAAGAGCAAGCCAGAACCAGGGAAGGTTTCCCAAGACAAACGAGTATACAGAATCCATAGGATAATGATACCACAAAAAACGCCGATTTGCAGATTTTTGTTTTTCTGATATTCTTAAACCCATGAGTCGAAAAATTATTTTCATTGCCGCACTGCTTTTTTCGATTGTGCGCACATTTTCTTTTTCTCAAGACTCAGCTGGCGATGACATAAAAATCTACGAAAATTCCGTGATTACAAAAATCAACTTTGACGGGCTCAAGCGGACAAAAGAATCGTATATGCAATCGGAGCTTGAGGAATTTTTGTACCAGAACGCAGACCGAAGCACGCTCATGCAGGCAAAGACAAAACTCACTTTCTCGGGTCTGTTCAGCGACATCGCCGTTTCCTACACCCAAACTTCGGAAAGCGAAGTGTCGCTGGATATTTCGGTAAAAGAGAAGATTTCCTTCCTTCCGGTGCCGTTCGCCATGTACACCACAAGCACAGGCTTCATGGGCGGCCTTGTCGTCATGGACATGAACGCCTTCGGCATAAAGGACATGGCGATGTTTGGCGGATTTTTTTCCGCGAAGCAGGTTTCGGGCATGGTTTCGTATGCAAAGCAGCCCAAGAGGTGGAGGCCGGGATTCTCCACGGCACTGAGCGTGGGGAAACGCTCAAGCGAAATCACGGATATGGACAACAGGACGGTGCTTGAATACGATGGATTTTCGGTGAACGCCTCCCTTTCGGTCAATGAGAGAATCGGGACGTACAACACGGTGAGCCTGGGCGGAAGCTTCTCCTATCTGGACGCAAGCAAGGATTCTGGCTACGATTCCGTCCATTTGGAATCACTCACGTCAGGCGGAGTGTCACTGGGCTGGAACATATCCATGTCCGAGCTGAACGAATTTTTCACGTCAAAAACCTCCTTCGGTGCGCGGGCGCAATTTTTGTTCACAAACGATTCTGATTATTCCCACCCGAGGAAGTTTTCCATGTTCGCCTCGCTCCAAAAACCGATTGCATTCTTCCCGCGCCTAAGGTTGTGCGCCTCCCTCTCTGGATTGTACGGCATCGGAAACCCGATTTCATTTTTGGACGGGCGCGAAGCTGGAAGCGTTTCGATTCTGCCCGGCAAATTCCGCACGGAACGGATTTTTGGCGGGCAGGCCGGAGTTGAGGTTGCCATCGTCAAGGCAAAATTCGGCGTTATTTCGCTCTACGCCCACTACGAGGCTGTCACAGCACAGGATTTTGACGATTCGTACCAGTTCAATCAGGGCTTTGGCGGCGGTGGAAAGCTGTACCTGTCAAAAATCGCCTTTCCCGCGCTTTCTGCCGGAGTTAGCTACAATGCCACAACGAATACGGTTCAGTTCGCGGCAGCATTCGGCATGTCTTTCTGATTTTTTGGAAGGAAAGAGCCGTCTAAAAAGTTCAGTTGGCTGTGTCATTCCCAACTCGTTTCGGAATCTCAACGCTTGAGATAGCGTAGATGCTGAAACTGTCATCCTGAACTTGATTCAGGAGCAGCATGACACTTACTTCTAGGACAGCCCCAAAAGGCATCGCGGACAAAATGCCGGCTCTTAGCTAGAAAAAAACGATTAACACGCCTCAACAAACAATCGTTCAGTCGGCATTTCTTCTTTTCTCCCGCACCTTTCACTTCTTCTCCATTCCCGATACAATCTTTTCCATGAACGAAAAGAAACTGTTTCTTTGTGCGCTGTCATTTTTCATCTGCATCCACACCCACGCCCTTTTTTTCAAGGAGCTGGGCGAAAAATACCAGAACATCGAAAAGGAATACGCGAAATCAGCCGCCAAAAAAAGCGGGGCGGCAGCAGGGGACGAGAACACACGAGAGCGCATGGCCGTTGACGTGTGCCGCCTGTTTGAAGAAAAAATCCTCGAAGCGCAATCGTCATCAACATCGAAAAGGGCAAAAAATGAGGCCGAGCTGAAAAAGGCCCTGGGAACAAAACACACGAACGGATTCACTCCGATTTTCTACGCCGTGCTGGCAAAAAATGCCCGTCTCGTGGAAAAAATGATTCAGTACGGCGCGGACGTGAACGAGACCGACTCATCCCAACGGATGCCACTTTTGTTCTGGGCGCTCACAGACAAATCCCCGGACTACGAGACTGTGAAGGCAGTTCTTTCTGCAAAGAATTGCAACACAAATTTTCACTACACAAAAAATCAATACGAGAACGTCACACCCCTCCTCCTTTCCTGCACCACAAAAAACCCGGAAATCATACAGCTCGTACTGGAACGCGCAACCCAGCGTGACGTGCGGGGAACCCTCCCCAACGGACGCACACGGCTTTCGGCAAGCCCCATTCAATATCTGTGCGCTTTTTTCGACAGGAGGAACCTGCCTTCCATGCGAACGCTTATTGAGCACGGCGCAGATGTGGATTCGGCATTTTCCGTTGACGGCGAGGTGAAAACGCCTCTTTTGTGTGCCGTATTGAGCCGGAACGACGATTTTTTCCGCATGGTGCTGGATTCCGTGACAAAAATCGACGAGACGGTGAACGTGCGAACCGATTTTTCATTTTTTGCCGGAACGGTGCTTTCCTACGCATGCTACGACTCCTCCCTCGGAGCGTTCGGCTGGAACTGCGCACGGGCGCTCGTGGAACGCGGGGCAAACGTGAACGACGGCGCACTGGCCGGCGGGAACGAGCTTACGCCCCTAATGCTCGTGTGTACGCTCCACGACCCTGCTGGCGCGGGAGAAAAAATCTTCTATCTATTGGAGCACCATGCGGACGTGAACAGGATGTGCCGAATCGAGGGGCAAAAACTCAATCCGTTCCATTTTGTCACAAAGCACGCCGATTTTTTCTCCGAGAGCTTTTTCACGGCTTTCCGAGATGCCGGCGGCGACATGACCAAAGCAGACAGCAGCGGAGTGTCGCCCTTCGAGTACATGGCACGGCAGCTCAAAAACGACGCAGACAAAATCGAGTTCTCATACATCCAAACAGGCCATGCCGATTTTTCACAACTTCCAGAAAACGCATGGAATCAAAAAACCTCGGTGGGCGCGCTCACACTCCTTCATCTTGCCCTTCTCCACCACGACGACGAGTCGGCCTTGCGCATGATGAGGGAGGAAAAAATCGACTGGAAAACGCCAGATGGTCGGGGAAGAACGGCCTTCGACTATGCCGTTCTTGGCCACCGTTCCTTTGTGCTGGATTTTTTCTTGGAGAGCGGCATAAAAATCAAATCCGCGCTGTTCACGCTAATTGACGACGCGCTGCAAACTGGAAGCCCCGACTACCTGAAAAAATTTTTGGCGGAGGAGGATTTTTCGCCCTACACTGCGCACGGCACGGATTTTTCCGACAACGTGAACCCAGTGGTTTATGTGGCCCTGTCCAAAGCGAGCAACACGGGAAAAGAATCAGTCTTTGGAACGCTTTTTTCGTTCAAGGAGCACATTTCCCATTCGGACTTGGACAAAAAAATCCCCACGGAAGGAAAAACGCCCCTCGTCCTCGCCCTTGAGAGCGGCGACGAAACGGCTGCACTTTGGCTTTTGCGCTTTGGCGCGGACGTGGAGGCACAGGGGGCAAAAAAAACCGTGTTCTCCACCAACTCCCAGACTGTCATGGGCGAGCTGCTTGAAAGGCACATTCCGCTTTCTGACGCGATTTTTTCAGCCATAGACAACGAGATTTCTGGAAACGAGTCGCATTTGGCGCAGTTTCTTTCGTTCGACGGCGAGTCCGGCCAAAATCGATTTTTGACCGAACCAGACTCAGAAGGCTCGCGTTACGGCGCGGTAACGTATACGGCAAAAATCGGTTCGGCGGAACACGCCCCGCGCCAGACAAAAATCATTTCCGCGCTCCTTGAATCGGGCTTTCCGGCGGACGAGACCGTGCGCGGCGGCGGCGCGAACGGAGAGACGGCACTTGTCATTGCGGCAAAAGAGAAAAACGCCGGGCTGTTTTCGTTTTTGCTCGGACGCGGTGCATCCCTCTCGGCACGGAACGAGGGAGCGCAGGCGGGAAAGACAGCCCTCTTCTACGCCCTTGAAAAGGGCGAGCGCACAATTGTGTCGCACATCTTGAAAAGCAGGGAGTTTTTCCCGGAGGACACCAAACTCAAAGACGGAACGACGCTTCTCATGTATTTTGCCCAGTTCGCCACCTTTGAGGAGCTGAATGAAGTCATATCATCCTTCGTGTTCAAAAATCCCACCGCGCTGGAAAAAAAGAACCGCGACGGACGCACTCCGTTCTTGTGCGCCGCAGCCGCCCAAAACGACTACCGCATTCTTGCCCTTCTTCGAATGTACGGCGCAAACGTGAACGCCACGGACGCGGCGGGCCGGAACGCCCGCGCAATCGCGCTCCAAAGCGGGAACACGGCCGTCGTCCAAAGACTTGAAAGCTACGGAGTATATTGATGAAAATCGAAAAACTTAAAAAATTCCTCTCGCTCTCAGTGATGTCTCTGCTCCTGCTCGCAATTGCATTCATCATTGTGAACGTGCTTGTGTACAAGCACAAGATGGACACGTTCAAAAGTTTTGACCTCGATGCGCTAAGGCGGCAGGATTTCATCGTGCAGACAATTGAATTCAAGAAGTTCATCGTGCAGGGAACCGACGTGTCGTCCCAATCCGCGCTGGGGGCGTACACGGACGAAGTTCAGGTGTACCATATTTCAGGCACGGCGGAGATTTTTTTCACCGACATGGAATCTCTTTCCATGAACGAAACTGACAGCGACTACGCAAAAAAAATCCTGCGCCTGGACTACGACAAAAAAACAAGCGGCGCACCGTTCGCGGTGAACATTGTCGTGAGCGAACAAAATATTCAGAAAGTGGCGCATTTTGAGTCGAAGGAATTTTCGCTATTCTCAATAAAGAAGGACTTGATAAAGCCCGACATGACCCAGTCCCAAATCGTCGCAGCAGTCAAGGCGGAACTTTCCAGCGAGTTCCACGAGCAAATAGTCGGCACGAACACACCAACAGAAAAACTTGAAATATACCAAACGTTCCTGCGCCAACTCTCCCAATCAATACAAGCATTGTCCGACTGGGAGTCGGTGGAAATCCAGATTAGGTGAGAAGGAATATCCACCACTGTAATTTTCCCCATATCGATGATAAACTATTTTACAACAGAGGAGCTTTTATTTCATGCTTTCAATGACAGATACACCGATTGAAAAATTTGTTTCCTATTTTGCCGAAACAAATACAAACGTCGCTTTTCTTGTACCAACACCGACAGGCTATGAAAAATCAATTATGGATGCAACAAAACCACTCCGAGAACTTCTCAAATATGCAGGAGTGCATGACTATGAAAAACAGGAGCAGGGACAGGAAAACAAAGTTGTTATTGAAAGTCACTTCATCACAAAAGACGATTTAATCAACACAACGGCATCTCTTTATCGCCCGAACACAAAACATGGAGATCCGCGGATTTGGTTCTCCGACTTGAAAAAATACTGCAAACCTTGCAATCTGCTTGCGGTTATAATTTATGATAAGTCGCTTTATGTTATAAATCTATCCGACAAAAAAATTCAAGAATCTCTTTTCAAATATGGTCATGTCTACAGTTTCTTGCAACTTTCAATAAACGAATATGTAAACGTTGCCGAAGAGCTACTGGGAAAACTACGAAAAATTCACAAACGAGGCTTCATTCCATCAGTTACAAAAGGTGCTCCTGGTGTGGGAGACACCCTCGAAAATGCACTTGGCATTCAGAGGAACAATTCAAAATCGCCAGATTATAAAGGCATTGAATTAAAAGCCTCAAGAATCATAAAAAACGGCGAAAAAAAAGCCGTCACCCGCTCAACGCTTTTTACAAAAGTTCCAGACAAAGGACTTACTTATTCTGAAATTTTGGACAAATATGGAAAGGTACAAATCCCACGAGGAAAGACAGAAGCACGAAAACAGATTTATGAAACACTTTCAGCAAAAAAGTACAATGCCTATGGTCTGAAATTTGAAGTTGATTACGATGGCGACAAATTGAATCTGATTGACAATGCAACACCCGCACCAAATCTTGTTTCTTCATGGGATTTTGACATTTTGCGTAAAACACTTCTGACAAAACACCATGAAACATTTTGGGTCAAAGCCACGGCTGAATTCCGTGAAAATCTAGAATATTTTAGATATGATAAAGTAATTCACACGAAAAACCCAAATGCCTTGCTCCTCGCTCCGCTCATTGAAAACGGCGAAATCACAGCAGATTTAGCGGCTCACATAAAACCAGACGGTTCATATCGTGATCATGGACTTCTATTCAAGATTCTTCCGCAGAATATCCATGATTTGCTAGGCGAAGAACAAAATTATGATTTGGGAGAGAATGTGTAAGATGGCATATGCAATAGATTTATTCTGTGGAGCTGGTGGCTGCTCTGAAGGCTTGATTCAAGCAGGATTCGACATTCTTTTCAGTTCAGACATAAGCGACATGGTAGAATTGACTTACCGACATCGACATGAACAGCTAGGACTTCATCAGGGCTATAACACATGGTTTGAAAGAAGCGATGTCCGAAATCTAAAAGGTGACTTTATCTGGCAAAAAATAAAATCTCTTGAATGGTTCAACAATGGGGAACGAGAATGCCCAAAAGATATTGACTTGATTATTGGAGGACCGTCCTGTCAGGGTTTTTCGCGTGCCGGAAGACGCAAAAAAGATGATCCTCGAAATATGCTCTTCGGAGAATATGTGCGAGTAATTCATGAAATTCGCCCACGATACATTGTACTCGAAAATGTTGAGGGCTTTATGGATATGCAATTCATAGGATATGTTGGAATCACAGGAATCCACTATGAAGATGGGAGTATTACACCTAATATTTTGCGGAATGAACTGAAAGAAATTGGTTATCACACACTTGAACCAAAAATCTTGAATGCGGCAGATTTTGGAGTTCCACAGAGACGGAACAGGGCAATTTTTATCGGCTACCGCAATGGTGAGAAAAAACCAAATTATCCGATTCCCACAACGCATGAGCAACCACTTACATTACAAGATGCAATCAGCGACTTGATAACAGATTCTCCAATTCAAAATAGAATCAAAGAGAGTCAATATCAGAAAGACTGCAAAAAAGGAAGAACACCGGATATTCACGGAAACCCTATTCCTGTAGGCGATAAGCTTACAAATACAGAGCTTCCAAATGTTACAGAAATTGTTGCAGAACGATTCAGCCTATTTGAACAAGGTGAATCTGGCTCAAACCTCCGCAAAAGAGTAAAAAAAGAGGGTATAGATATTTCTGAAAAAAAGGCACTAATTGAAATGTGCTGTGAACGCTTGAATAAAACTGCTGATGAAATAGTACAGATTTTCAAAAACGGAAATTGTACAGAAGAAGAAATCGATGTACTCCTCACAAAAAAGAATATACGTCAAAGATGGAATGCAAATCAACCATCTGCAACAATCTTAAGCATTGCCGACGACTATATCAGCCCATGGGAAGCCAGAACATTCAGTGTCAGAGAAATGGCTCGCTGCCAATCATTTGACGATTCCTTCGAATTTCTGGGCAAGCGCACAACTGGAGGACTTTTGCGAAGAGTGGAAGTTCCTCAATATACACAAGTGGGAAATGCAGTCCCCCCATTGTTGGCAAAAGCAGTTGTGTCCGAAATAAAAAAATGCGTATAGCAAAGGCTCTTCCATGAAAAAAATCATTGCACTGAACATATTTCTTGCCGTGCTGCTTGTGGCGGGTGTTTTTTTTATGAAGCAGTACGTTCCGCAGTTTTTCAAGAACGCGCTTCTCGTGAACATTCCGTTCGCAAATCAGTTCTCACAGAAGATTTTCGACACATACACGTCGATTACAGGCACGAAAGACGAAATGAAGCTCGTCACCGCAAAAAAGCAGTTCGATTTCATAAACATCATGGACGGAAAGGCGGGGCGGTATCTTGAAATCGCCACATACGAAGTGCGGGCAGGTGTTGACCTTGAAAAGCCAGGGAAGCCAGTGGCGGAAATTTTTTCCAGCGACAAAATCAATTCCCTCGTGGTGCGGAAGGAGGCGGACGTTTCCTCCCCGCGCCTGTACACAGACGCAATCCGTCCGGTGAACATCGCCTACGAGCAGAAGGCAAAAGACTATGCAGTTGCCACAGGAATCCTCAAGACGGCGCAGGAAAAGGCCCAGGACACACTCAAGCAGATTTTGGGCCAAGAAACATCGGTGGGCGTGGAGGACTACACATCGGTAGTGCCTCTTTCCTTTGTGCCGCTCCAACTTGAAATTGCGGGAGACTACCTTTCACGGAACAATGTGCATGTCGCAAAGCAAAGCGAGAATCACTTTTTCCGCGACGCCCTCGTGCTAGAAAGCAACGGGAACGAGCAGTGGCACATTCGCTTCGGCGACTCGGGACGCACGTTCGGCGGCACGTTTGACGATTTTTACCAGTCCGTCTTTGCCGCGAACACGTCCAAAGGCGAGGCCGGGCGCGACAACGTGCAGATTTTCCGCTATTTCGACCCGCTGTACCCGAAGGAAAGCGAGATTTTGAGCTATGCCAGCGACCGTTACCGCACATTCTTCATATTGAACGAGGGGCGGATTTTTTACATCGACGCGCAGACAAAAAGCGAGCAGACGCTCCTTGACACCCTGTCGCCAATGATGGTCTACTTTGCCTCGTCGCTCAGGAAAGTTTCCGACCGAAAGATTGACGCGCAGAGCGAGTACCAGTCATACACGGCGCATTTTTTCGATGTGGCGGAAAGCATCCGCACAAACGATTCCCCGCGCGCGTTCGACGCAAAGGTGAAAAGCCTTTTGGACACGCGGCTCGACACTGCGGGGGAGCTTACGGCGGAGGAAAAACTGATTTCGGCATTGCGCGACGAAAAATCCCTAGAACGCCACAGTGGCAGCCAGTCAATATGCCGGACGGAAGACACGGAACTGAACGAAATCAACGGGCTTGTTCTTGAGCTGAAAGGAAACCCAGAGCATTTCAGGACGGAAGAAAAGCGCGAGGCCGCAATCCGCACGGCAACGGAGCTGAGCGAAAAAATCAGGAAAAACGACCATGTGAACCTTGCGCTCCATCAATATCTGGAGAATTATTTCCTGCAGAATGCGGCGCGCTTTGGTATTTCGGAGGAAAGCCGAAGGCAGTACGAAGCCGACCTGAACGCAAGCGACATTGTGATTGCGTCCAGGCCGCTCATCGCGCTCAAGACGGACAGCGAGCGGAACGAGTACTTCTACCATTTGTTCCGGAACCGGCTTTCCATGTCCCATTTTTTCGCCGACACATCGTTCAAAATAGACGATGTTCTCACCTTCTCCCCGCGCCAGAATCTGGCGTTCGCCTACTTCAAGCTGCCACCCGAAACGAAGCCCACCGACTCCGAGGTGCTTGAACAGCTCACAAAGATGAACGGCGGGCGCAAAATCGACAATGCTTTCATCCTCGTGTTCAGCCAGAAGGAATGGGATTTCGGCAGTTTCGGCTCGGACACAGACATCCACGCCCTCGTGCTGGACGATGCCACGCTCAGGCTGTTCATGAACATCGGCTCCCAGAATTGGGGCGAAAAACTGGCAAGCGCACTTTCGTCCGTGGCAAAAAAATTCCTGCGCACAGACAGCACGCCCGAGTATTTTTTCTACGGAGACTGGAAAAAACTCAAAATCACCAGCGACTCGGTGAGCATTGCAGGTGTTTCCCTGAAAACAAAAAAAATCACGCAGAAAGCGCGGAACGAATATCGAACTACAAACGACTACGCAGAAAAATCCACGATTGCTGCCGTGCTGGAGGATTTGCAGCACGCCTATTCCTATGACGACACAGATTTCTACTACAATAGGTTGTGCGAAAACATAGACAACCACATCCAGCAGTATGTGTACAAATCCATATTCCGCCCCAGCCCGCGTTTTGCAGAGGACAGGAGCGTGGACGCAATGCGGCGGTACAATTTCTGAAAGATGGCTGCAAGCCCAGGACGAGCCGGCTCCCAGCTCCAAGCCCAGGACTAGTTGCCCGCTCGGGGCGAACCCGCACAAAAAAGGCGGCCCCCGTGCTGGAAGCCGCCTTGCCGCCGTTGGCTGTGTTTCTTTGCTTATGCGCTAGTTGAAAGCCCGGACAGCGCAGACCGAACCTGTACTGTACTTGTCGTCGTTGGTGAGTTTGCCAAACCCGAAATTGACGGTCCACGCGATGCCGCTGTAGGTGTACTGACTGGACGACCAAAACCAACTAATAGACATTTGTGTACCACCAGTCTTATTTATACTGTTGTTCACTGCCTCCTTTGCCTTGTAAAGGTCGCACAGCTCCTTTATGCTCGGCATGTACCATCCGCTCGCATACGCTCCCGTAAGGCCAGCGGTCGCTGCGTAGTTCTCTATCCAGTACCATGCGGAGTAGTTCTCATCGCTGTAATCATTGCCATTGTTTTTTACGAAGTCCTTAAAAGTCCCAAGGCTCGTGCTTCCGTCACTGGCTCCAGCTCCGCTGAACTCGGCATCGCCGGCATTGCTTCCGCTCGTCGTTTTCGTAGCCAGCAGGGTCGCTATATTGCCGTAGCCAGCCGTACCGTTTTTCGCCCACATCTTGTCCGTCCCCTGCATGAGCCCCACGCCAAGCTTCTTATCCGCGTCGAAGATGACCGCTATTGCCGCCGCCTTCTGCTCGTCAGTAAGAGTAAGGCCTGCGCTGTACGGCTCCGCGCTTCCGTCTTTGAACACTATGTCCCCCACCGCGTCGGGCGAGGCCTTTGACCCGAGCATTGCCGCCTTGAACGTGGCGCTCACCGTCACATTGCTCGCGGGCATTTTGAACGTGTAGCTGGTACCTTCCGTCACCTCCGTGGTGGAGACCGCGTTGCTCCCGCCGTCCTTCACCGTGAGCGCATCCAGCTTGTAGCCCGTCTCAGGC
>JAFPYB010000007.1 GCA_017412405.1 Treponema sp.
TGCAAAAAACAGGAAGCATGAACGCCCCCGACACTCTTATCAGCGTCCGAAAGGATATTGATTCTTTTGTTGGCGAGGCCGAGCAGTTTGACGATATTACATTGCTGCAATTCATTTGGCAATAATACAAAAAGTTCCAAAGCAGATTGGGGCAGTTCCAAAAATCAGGCGATTCTTGAATCTGCCCCGGCAATTTTGAGCGCGACTGACAAATACAGCAGAATCATGATAAAATAAAATTTGTTATGGAATATGTGAAACTGTTTTTGAAAGGAATCGTGGTGGGAGTGGCAAATGTCATTCCAGGCGTTTCCGGCGGCACGATGGCAGTCGTGTGCAATGTGTACGACAAAATCATCGCTCTCATCTCATTCAATGTTAAGAGAATCATCGAAAGCTGGAAATTCTGGCTTCCGCTGGCACTGGGAATGGGGTTCGGCATTATCGCATTCAGCAAAATCATCACTGTGCTGCTTGAGAAATTCCCCATCCCCACCGTGTATTTTTTTGAAGGCTTGGTGGCAGGCTCCATCCCGCTGATTATGCGCAAGGAAAAAAACACAAGGGCAAAAAAGCCGGCCCTCCTTCCCGTGGAAATAGCGAGCTTTTTTCTGGGGCTTGCGCTCATGGTTGCAATGTTCGTGTTCAAGGACGATTCTGCAAAAGAAAGCGCGGTGGCACTTTCCCAGATGAGCGCGGGCACCATTGCCCTCGTGTTCGTGGCGGGAGTGGCCGCAGCCGTGGCAATGATAATCCCCGGCATATCAGGCTCGTTCCTCCTCCTTGCGCTGGGCATGTACGGCACAATTCTTGCGGCGGTCAGCTCGCTGAACATCCCGATTCTCGCCCCCTTCGCGCTGGGCGTGATGGTAGGGCTTTTTGCGGGGGCGGCGGCAGTGCGCCTTCTCATGGAAAAAGTGCCTGCCTACACCTACTGCCTTATTCTTGGGCTGGTGGTAGGCTCGCTCATCACGATTTTCCCGGGAATCCCAACAGGTGTTCTCATCGTCGTTTCAATCCTGACGTTCGCGCTGGGATTTGCGGCGGCATATCTTTCATCCAAGGGAGAGACAGAATGAGAAGTCGAAGGATTTTTGTTCTAATCAGCACGGCTTTGTCCTGCGCTACCAGCAGGGAAAAGAGCATATTTCGGGCTATGCCTACGAGCCGTGGCACATCCGCTATGTGGCGGACAAAAAGCTTGCCCAGAAACTGCACGACGAAAATCTCACCCTTGAAGAGTACAGGGAATCCTTGCGCTGATTGATTTCTTTCACAGGAAGTTTTTTTTAGGAGTTATATATGAAGACAATGATTTTATCGGTGGGCGGCTCCATTGTCGCGCCCGAATTTCCAGATTGCGATTTTTTGAAGTCGTTCGTTTCCACAGTGAAAGATTTTTTGGCAAAAAATCCTGAAAATCGATTGATTCTTGTAATTGGCGGCGGCGGGCCTGCCAGAATCTACCAGAAGGCGTTCCGCGAAGTGACCGGTACAGCCGCCGGCAGCGGAGCCGATGCAGCCGACTGGATCGGCATTATGGCAACAAGGCTCAACGCCCAATTGGTGAAGGCTTCCTTTGGGGAGCTTTGCGCAGAACCTGTGGTGACAGACCCCACGGCCGCAACCGAGTTCACCGGAAGAATCCTTGTGGCGGCAGGCTGGAAGCCGGGCTTTTCCACCGACAACGACGCGGTTCTTCTCGCAGAAAAGTTCGGCGGCAGCACAGTGGTGAATCTTTCCAACATCGAGAAAGTGTACACGGACGACCCGAGGAAAAACCCGGATGCAAAGCCGCTGGACACAATCTCTTGGGCTGATTTTTGCAAGATGGTGGGCGACGAGTGGGTTCCAGGAAAAAACTGCCCGTTCGACCCCATCGCAAGCAAGAAGGCTTCGTCCTTGGGACTCAAAGTCATCTGCGCCGGCGGAAAAAATCTTTCAAACATCCGTGCGATTTTGGAAGGACAAGCCTATATCGGAACGACGATTGGCTGACCAAAATCCAGCCCCGCCTGAAAACCGAGCAACTGCATAGAGGTACGGCAGAATCTCCTTTTTCGGGTGCACTCCACCAATTCAACAGCCGCGCACGGGAAAAGGATTCGCCGTCGTCTCAGACGAAGTGCGAAAACTTGCGGAAAATTCCCAGCGTCAATTCGCTTACAGAAGAAAACAAGGCGAGCATAGCCGCCTTGTTGAACGAAGTGAAGCGGTTCAAGGTTTGACCCGCCCCACCCATCGGGACTGTCTAAAAAGTTCAGTCAGCCGTGTCATTCAGAACTCGTTTCGGAATCCCCTTCAAAAGAGATGCTGAATCAAGTTCAGCATGACACTGACTTCCAGGACAGCCCCCTAAAACTTACGCGCAGTTCACCGTGATTCTTCTCGGTGACGGCGGCGCATGGCGCGGCATAACCACAGTCAGGACACCGTTCTTCACGTTTGCGAACAAGTTGTTCGAGTCAACGTCGTCAGGAATCGTGAAACTCCGAGAGAACTGGCTGTAGGAGCGCTCCTTGATGAGCCATTTCTCCTTGCCGTCGTCCTTCTTTTTGTCGGATTTGTCGTCCTTCTCTTCGTTGACGGATTCGGCCTCGGAAGAAATCGTCAACACGTTGCGGTCAAGCTCTATCTTTACATCTTTGTCCGTTTTTCCAGGCAAGTCCATCTGGAGCGTATAGCTTGCGTCATCTTCTTTCACATCAACTTTCGGCGCGTAAATTGCTTTTTTCAAGCTGAATGACGGAAGATTGTAGACGTCGCCAAAATCATCGAACAAGCTGTTGAAAAGTGATAAATCGTTCATATCGTTACCTCCTGATATGTGAACTCGCGCTCCAAAATCTGTTTAACTGATTTTTTCGCGCTTTTTTTTTGCTTTCATAATCTATAAAGCAAAAACCGTGCCAACTTTTTTTGATTCTTGATTTTTTCATTCGCAAAGAAAAATTTCAAAAATCCATTGACCACCCCGCCCAAATTTGATAAAGTCTTACTATACTTTCTTGCCGACTTAGCTCATCCGGTAGAGCAACGCACTCGTAACGCGTAGGTGATTGGTTCAAGTCCGATAGTCGGCTCTACAGCCCTTGGAAAAAAATTCCGAGGGCTTGTTTTTTTTGAGGCATACCCAAAGATAGACTTGAACCAATCACCTAAGAAAAACCGTTCCTATCTGTAAATTCTGGGGGTTTTTCTGCTATAATCTTGCCCATGGCACAATTTGAAACCTTAAAAAAATCAATACAAGCTGATATAAAAAACATGGTCGCGCTCCAGACGCTCCTCTCCTCCATTCCCGCAATCGCACCCGAAAGCGGCGGCGAAGGCGAATCAAAAAAATGCGCCGCGCTGGAGTCATACCTGAAGGAAAACGGATTTGCATCGGCGACATTCCAGCATTTTGACGCACCGGACAGCCGCGTTCCGTCGGGCGTGCGGCCGAACCTCGTGGTGACAATCCCGGGAAAGAGCGACGATTTTTCAATCTGGATTATGGCGCACATGGACGTGGTTCCGCCCGGGGACTTGAAGCTCTGGAACAGCGACCCGTGGAAAGTCGTGGAAAAGGACGGAAAGCTCATCGCACGGGGCGTTGAGGACAACCAGCAGGGGCTGGTCTCCGCCGTGTTCGCGGCAAAGGCGTTCCTTGACAACGGCGTTGTCCCCGAGCACACGGTAAAGCTCCTTTTCATGGCGGACGAGGAATTCGGCTCGGAATACGGAACAAAATTCCTCCTTCGCGAGCATCGGAATCTTTTTGCCGCAAGCGACCTGATTCTCATTCCGGACGGCGGGGACGAGAAGGGCGAGACAATCGAAATCGCCGAGAAGAACATTCTCTGGCTCCGTCTGCACACAATCGGCGCACAAAGCCACGGCTCAATGCCCGACAAGGGGAAAAACGCCCACCTTGCAGCCTGCCAGCTCGCCCTGCTCCTGAACGACTTGGAAAACGTGTTCAACGAGCGCGACGAGCTTTTTACCCCGGCGTGGTCAACGTTCCAACCCACAAAGAAAGAGTCCAACGTGGAGACCGTGAACATCATCCCGGGGGACGACGTGTTCTACATGGACTGCAGAATACTGCCGCGCTACCCGCTTTCTGTCGTGCGCAAGGAAGTTGCCCGGCGCACAGAAAGCGTGGAGAGGAAATACGGCGTAAAAATCGAGGTGACAGAGGTGCAGACCGCAGAATCCCCTGCCACCCCAGCCGATGCGCCTGTGGTGGAGAGGCTTTCCCGCGCCATAAAGGACGCCCACGGGCTTGGCGCAAAGCTTGTGGGAATCGGCGGCGGCACGGTGGGTTCTCATTTCAGGAACCTGGGGCTTCACGCGGCAATCTGGTCAACGCTGGACGAAGTGTGCCATCAGCCCAACGAATACTGCGTCATCGACAACATGGTGCGCGACGCACAAACGCTGGCGGCCCTGTTTTTGCAGAAATAGGCGACAGTTTCCAGGCAGATTTCGTAACAAATCGGAACATACGTCATTTTGACCCATATGGCTGCAAAAAAATCGAAATTTAAGGTCATTTTTTCTCTTTTTCTCGTTTTTGCAATCAATTCATGCACCACAATGTCCGATTACGATTTTTCCAAAATCGACTCGAACCTTGAGCGGGGAAAATACACCGAAGTCTCCTCGGAGCTTGAAAAGTACAAGAACAGAATATACGCATCCAGAGGAGAACTTTTGTATCTTCTGGACACTGGAATCCTCCAGCATTTTTCGGGGGAGACGGCGGAATCGAACAAGAATCTTTCCGAGGCGGAAAAACTTATTGAAAAATATGCGGCTGTGAGCGTCATGCAGAACATCGCGTCCTTCGCCTCCAACGACATGGCAATGGATTATTCCGGCGAGGAGTTCGAGGACATATACACGAACGTCTTCATGTCCCTCAATTATGTGCGGGAAAAAAATCTTGAGGACGCAATGGTGGAAATCAGGCGGTTCGACAACAAGCTCAAGCTGATGAAATCCAAATACGAAAAGCAGGTTGCGGCTGCAAACAAAAACGATGCGGGCGTGACGGTGGAGAAAGTGTCCGTGCAGTTTTCCGATTCCGCATTTGCCCGCTATTTGAGCATGATTCTCTACCGCACGGACGGCGACATTTCCAACGCGGAAGTTGACCTGCGTTTCTTGAAGGAGGCGTTCCAGAGCCAGAGCGGAATCTACAATTTTGCAGTCCCGTCTTTTATCGACGAGGAGCTTGACGTTCCCAGGGACAAGGCCCGCCTTGACGTGCTGGGATTCTACGGGAAAGCCCCGGTCAAGGTGGAGAACATAACCCGCGTATACATTCCAGAACTTTCCATTTGGTACAAGCTGTCCCTGCCCCAGATGGTGCGGCGCACGTCGGCGGTGACGGCAATTTCAGTGACGGCAAAGAGCATTTCCACGGGCAAAAGCTACACGCGGCGGCTTGAAAAATTGGAATCAATTGAGAACATTGCGATTGATACGTTCCAGCAGCGGCTCTCAATCGTCAAGGCAAAGTCCATTGGACGCGCCCTCACCCGCGCCGCCTCCAACGCCTTCCTGGACGCGGGGGCGAACGTGACCGAAAAGGACGACCCGGGGCTTTCCGCCCTGTTCACGATTATTGGCCTTGCCTCAAAAATCCACACGGAAGCCGTGGAAAAAGCAGACACCCGCTCGGCACGGTATTTTCCCGGAAATGTCGCCGTCTCAGGCATGACCCTGGAGCCAGGCGACTATGAAGTGACAATGCAATTTTTCAGCGGAAACACGCCTTTCAAGACGACGAGTCAAACAATCAGCTTGAAAAGCGGTGCGCTGAACTTGATAGAAGGCGAATGTTTCTGGTAGGTCAGCCTACGCGCCCATGCCTCCGTCAACGCCAAGCACCTGCGCCGTGACGTAAGTGCTCAAATCGCTTCCCAAAAAGAGCGCGGCGTTCGCGATGTCCTCTGGAGTTCCTGCTCGTTTGAGGGGAACCGAGTCAATCATGGCTTTCTGCAAATCCTCTTTGAGAACGGCTGTCATGTCCGTGGCGATGAAGCCCGGCGCAATGGCGTTCACGCGCACGCCGCGGCTGCCCACTTCCTTGGCGAGAGCCTTTGAGTAGGCAATAAGACCGCCCTTTGACGCTGCATAGTTCACCTGCCCGCCCTGGCCGTGCAAGCCCACAATCGACGACATATTGATGATTGAGCCGCTGCGCTTCTTAATCATGTCGCCGGAGACAATCTGGCAAATCAAGAAGGCGGAAGTGAGGTTTATTCTGAGCACATCGTCCCAGTCCTCTTTCTTCATGCGGAATGAAAGCCCGTCCCGCGTGATTCCGGCGTTGTTCACGAGAATGTCGAACCCGCCGCTTTGTGAAAGCGCGGCTTTCACAACTTCCGTCACGTTCTCGGCATTGCCCACGTCGGCGTATATTTCATGGAACGAAGTCCCATTTTCGGCGGCGAGTTTTTCCAAATCGTCTTTCGCACTGCTCGGCTTGGAGCACAATCCCCAAACCTCGCAGCCCTCGCGAATGTATTTTTCTACGATTCCGCGCCCAATTCCACGGCTGGAGCCTGTGACAAGCGCTTTTTTGTTTTGTAGCAACATATTTTTCTCCTCACAAAGGGGTGCCCCCCTTTCCCCCGTCACCCCAAATCCCAGACGGACTGGAAGAACAGGACACTTCTGTATTTTTGATTCGATTTTCTGAAACTATCACACCGCGCCGATCGACTCCACCGTGTTGACGGGGCTTGCCGAAAGAGTCGCCCCGAACTCTGTCTGGCCCCACAAGCCCGTGAGGACTTTGCCAGGTCCCGGCTCAATGACGCTCCAAGCATCAGCTCCGCCTTCCACGGAAATGATGTTGGCAAGGACAGCCTCTTCGTCCGTCCACAAAACCGGGTGGGTCAAGTGGAGGACTGCGCTTGATTTTGCCTCGGAGCCTTTCGTCACCTCTTTTCCCGTCACGTTGGAGAAAAGATGGATTTTCGGGTCCGCGAACTCCACATCTGCAAGAACTTTCTCAAATTCGTCGGCAGCCTTCTGCATGAGCGGCGAATGGAAGGGGCCTGCAACCGCAAGGCGCACCGCGCGTCTCGCCCCCGCCTCCGTAGCGGCTTTTTCCGCCTGCGCGAGAGCGTCGAATGTACCCGAAATAACAGTCTGCTTCACGCTGTTCATGTTGGCAGCATACGCATCCTTGATTCCATTTGCGATTTCCACGACCTTCTCAGGAGCAAGCCCCAGGATTGCGCTCATGCCGGGGGCGTGCCCCGCGTTCTCGGCGGCAATCTCCTCGCACACCTTCTGCATGATAAGCCCGCGCTGCCGCACGACTTTTATGACGCTCTCAAAGGAAAGGACACCTGCCGCATACAATGCCGGAAATTCCCCCAGCGAGAATCCCATAGCCGCGCTCGGCTCGATTCCCTTGTCCTTGAGGGCTGCCATGATTGCCAGCGATGCGGTTGTAATACCAATCTGGGAGTTGTCTGAACGGCTCAGAGTGTCCTTGTCCGCCTCCCAGAGAAGCTGTTTCATATCAACATTGATGAGCGACGACACGTCATCAATCACTTTCATTGCGGAAGCCGAATTCTCGGCGACATCCTTGACCATTCCTGGTGCCTGCGCTCCCTGTCCCGGGAAAAGGTACGCATACTTCTTTGCCATGTGAACTCCTGTAAAATGTCACCTCAAAAACGCAAAGATTTTTGAGCGACAAAAAATCTTTGCCAAGCTGGAAATCAGTTTGACAAATTTTCAAAAAATGTCATTTAAACCCATTATTGATGAAAACGCGGGATTGTTCAAGGTCTCTGTTTTTTTTCAGGGGAAATCCCCCGCCCCCGATTTCCAGCTCGGGCTTGGTCGGGGCGCGGAATGGAGAAATCTTCCCGAGAGGCGTGGGCAGATGTGTTGCAAAACTCGCGTCATAATATGGGCGGTCCCCGCCGCGCTGCGGCGGGTCGGGCTTTGCGCACTTCCGCTTTCGCTCCATTCCTCCGCTTCGCTTCGGAACGCGCTTTCGCGCGGTGCTCCAATCCCTACCGTGCCCACTCCCCCGGGCGGCTTACGGTGGTTGAGTTCATCGTGCGTAGCCGCCGAATACTAACCGCCCGCGAGCAATCCGACGGAGAATCCACAGATTCCCACAGATGAGCGCAGATTTTTTTGAAGCTGTGTAAATCCATGGAAAACTGTGGTTTTGACGTTGTTCAACCACCAGCAAATCCCGCCCCAAAAGAACGGATTCAAAGGCGCAAGCCTTTGCAAAAAAAATGCCGCGAAAGCCTTAACATTGCGCGTTTCGCGGTGTAGAATGGAATGAGTATTTTTGGCGGGCGGCCTGTTTCCTGCGCTTCTTGGCTGCATCCCGCCGGCTTAAAAAAAAGGAGGTTTTTATGAAAAAATCGTTTCTCGCTCTTGGATTTGTTTCCGCGCTCCTTGCGGCGGGTATTCTTTATTCCTGCGACTCGGGCGGCGGAGGCTCGGGGGGGGGGGTCAGTTCACACACCACAAAAAACAGGCACGACGAGCATAAGCGTGACAATTACAAAGTCCACATCGTCCGACATGAACATTCTGGGCGACTTTTCCGTGGCGGACACGAACAACTTCTACTACGAGATTTACTTCTCCAAGCCAAGCGGTTCTTTTGAGAGCGAGCATATGTACACAAGCGAGGGCGGGACGGTCACGTTCCAGAGCGTCACCTACGACACATACAATTTCTACCTCAAAATCTGGATTGACAACCACAAGAACACGACCCTGGACACAATCACCCTGCCGAACACGACGGTCTCCGCCCAGAACAACAAGGTGCAGTTTCCCGATATGCGCACCAGCGACTACGCCAGCTGGTTCTTCGTCTCCACGGCGGACGACCTTGTGGCTGCGGTAAGAAAAATCAGCACGGACAACACCAGCACCTATTCCGAAAGCAACAAGGCGAAAATCTGCCTTTTGGACTCGATAGCGTATAGTGGGTTCGAATCCCTTATGACTGCCATAACCGGAAAATACGAGCTTATGCAAAACGGCTACGAGCTTGCGGACTCCCTCCACTCCGTTGAAATCTCGGAGGACATCACGGGCGGCACTGTGACGGCGGACCCAACCAGCGCGTCTCAGGGAAGGACAATCACGCTCACAATAACGGCGGATTCAGGAAAAACACTCGAAAGCCTGTCCGTAATGACTCCCCCAGGTGCGCCTGTGGATACGTCAACAAGCGGGGACAAAACATCCGCCACATTCACCATGCCTGATGATGATGTTTTGGTTTCCGCAGAGTTCGTGGCGGCAACGGCTTTCATAGGCTCAAAGGCTCCGACCGAAGAAAAGGCCGTGGGCGACATCGTGTTCTCGGACGGAAGCGCGGAGGAATACACAAGCGCTTTGACACTCACGGAAGCGCAGAAGGAGGCTGCGGTGGCAGTCATTTTCTATGTGGGTAGCGAGCTAAACTCTGGCGACGATACCACCACAAGCCGAACGCTCGGCGTAGGCTTGGTTCAAAATCAGAATGGACTTGCATGGTGTGATGTGGATGCAAACGCCTACGGCACGGACATCGAGACGATTCAGTGCCAGTGCCCTACAAGCGGCAGTAGCGCGACCACCATTACGGGCGATAAGAACGGAAGCGACAACTGGGATGCGGTGAAGACGACCCTTTCCGAAAATGGCACAGACGACACCTCGACCGAAGCGAATTATCCCGCGTTCTACTTTGCGATAAATTACGCAAGTCAAGACGGTAGCCATGTGAGCGATACGGATTACGCAAGCGGCTGGTATCTTCCGAGCATTGCGGAATTGTTCCAAATTTACAATTGCAAGGCAACTGTAGACGCGGCAAGCAATCTTTGCGGCGGCTCGCAGTTTGATTCAACATATTACTGGTCATCGTCACAGTCCATGTCCAACCCATACTTCGCGCATAACCTCAGTTTTGATGACGGGAATATTGGCAACAACAACAAGTTTTACGACTTCTATTATGTCTGCGCTGTCCGAGAGTTCTAGGCGGCATGTCACATCGAGCGGAACGAAGTGAAGTGGAGGAATCTTCCCGAGGGCATGGGAAGATTCCTCGACGCGCTTCGCCTGCTCGGAATGACAGCTAGCAGGACACTGCGGGCGGTTGTGTCACATCGACTGGAGCGACAGCGGAATGGAGATGTCTGGCCTGCCTTGGGGTTTCTGTGTTTGCCTCACATTTCGCTATAAATTCTTCTAAGCCATTCATAATATCGTTCACAATTTTCAGCTGATAAACCGATTCTTATATCATGAAAAAAGAAATGTTCCAGTCACTTTTCCTGACACTGTTTTTTTTGATTCCCGCAATCGCCTGTGCAGCCGACGACATCCTCATCAGGCTGGAAGACGTGCGGATTACCTACGAGGACGGCGCGGGCTTTGAGAACGCCAAGGGCTACCATCTTTATGTGCGGAAAAAGCCCAAAGTCGAGTCCATCCTGCTCGCCGAATCCACGAAAGACCCGGAAAAAAAAGAAGCGAACTACGCCTACCGCACGCTGGAGTACAATTCGGTGAACGGCGACGAAAAGCGTATGCTGGACGGAAAATTTCTTGATTCCCCCGGGGCCAGGTACCCGCTCATCGACTCAACGCCCGAGAAAGACCCCGTGTTCGGACAGGCGTTCCACATCTACATTCCGTCGGAGCTGGCTTACGGCTACGCGTGGAGCCGGAACGGAACGATAAAAATCGGGCGCGGCACATTCATCAACATCCGCTCCTTCACAAAAAAATATGCCGACTACAACGGCGAATTCGCGGACAACCCGTTCATGTTCGATTTTGAAAAAATCTCGGACCCGCCGGATGACAAAATCGTTCTCACCGACGAATACAACGCGACGGCGGCCGATTCTTTCAAGGACATTGCAGACAAGAACAAAGGCAAGCTCACGCTCTCAAAAGGTCCGGAGGGGCTTACGGGCGACATCATCGCGGCTTTCGACTCCATCAAGGACAAGAGCATTGTGGACGTGGTGATTGCGCTGGACACCACGGGCAGCATGAAGGACGATGTTGCCAAGCTGAGGGAGGAATTGGTGGACGAGCTTGCAATCGAGCTGAAAAAATTCGGCGATGTGCGGCTGGGACTCCTGCTCTACCGCGATTACGGCGACTCATACAGCTACAAGAATCTTCCTGTCAAGAAATTTGAGTTCACGGACAGCCTGCTCTTGTTCGAGAAGAACCTGAACAACTTCAACATAAAGGGAAACGAGGGCGGCGACATCCCTGAAGCCGTCCACGAGGCGATTTACGCCAGCGCGGAGTTCTACACATGGCGAAAGGCAGCGTCAAAGAAAATCATCTTGATTGGCGACGCGGAGCCGCACCCGGAGCCGCGGGGCACCAAAAAATACACCCGCGCCTTCGTCATGGACGCTGTCCAGAAAAACGGAATCACCCTTGACACAATCATCGTGCCGGACAACAAGGCAGACAGGGGACGCTAATCATGCTCTCAAACTTCATTTTCACCTGCAATGCGGTTCTCCCCATCGTCCTGACGATTGTCGTGGGCTACATGCTCAAGATGATTGGCGTGTTCAAGGGCGACTTCTTCACGCTGCTGAACAAGCTCTCCTTCAGGTGCTGCCTGCCCACCATGCTCTTCCTGAACGTGTACAACATATCCAACTTGGGCGAAATCAAGCATTACGGCTCAATCTGCCTGTTCACCTTCGTGATTGTCATGTCCACGTTCTTCATCGCCGCGCTCCTGGCCGCCGTCCTGATGAAGGACAATCGGCAGAAGGGCGTGATGGTTCAGGCATCCTACCGCTCCAACAACGCCATTATCGGGCTGTCCCTCGTCATGTCCCTCGCCGCGGAAAACCTCAAGGCGATTGGTGTCATCTCAGTGCTGACGGCCGTGTTCATCCCGCTGTTCAACGTGCTAGCCGTCATATCCCTCACCATGTTCATGGACGAAGACAGCTCCAAATCGCCTGCGGAGCGAATAAAGGCCACGCTCAAAAAAACAGCCGCGAACCCGCTCATAATAGGCTGTGCGCTGGGCTTTGTGTGTCTCATAATCCGCGCTCTTCTCCCCACAAAAGCCGTGGACGGAGGGGAAGTCCCCGTGTTCACAATCAGGCACACGCTCCCGTTTCTGTACAAGACGCTCCAATCGGTCGGCTCATGCGCCACACCCATCGCGCTCATAGCCCTGGGCGGGAACTTCACATTCAGCGCGGTCTCCAGGCTCAAAACGCCCATTGCAATCGGAACGCTCACAAGAATCGTCGTAGTCCCCACACTCACCCTTGTGGCGGCCCACTTCCTCGGGTTCGGCGCGAACGAATTCCCTGCGCTCATCGCGCTCTTCGGAACACCTGTGGCGGTATCATCCGTCCCAATGGCAACAGAGATGGGAAACGACGACGAGCTTGCAGGTCAGCTCGTGGTATGGACTTCCGTGTTCTCGGCCCTCACGCTTTTCATCGAGATTTTTGTCTGCACACAAATCGGAATCTTCTAAAAAATCCATTAGAGGTGTTCGCAGTTCTATTGTCCTTTTTGCGAGTCAGTTCGTATAAATAAGTGAACAACAAAAAAAAACACGCAAAAAGCGTACAATAGGAGGCATGATAAAAATTACATCCGTGTAATTTTTATCATGTGCAGATTTTGCCGTTGGCAAAACTGCGATTTCGTGCCTCCTGCACGACCGCTGACGCGGGGTTTTTATAGGAGATTATAATGAAAAAGATTGTTACATTGATGATGGCATTGGTTTTGGCAGGTTCGGCACTGTTCGCAGCGGCAAAATCCCAGTTTGTTGCGGATGATTTTTCAATCACGATTCCGGCCGGCTGGGAATACGACTACGATGCGAACGACATGGACGGAATGGTTTTTATCGCAGAATCCTTGTACTCAAAGGACGAGGAATTCACCGAAACAGTAAGCATCAAAAAAGACGTTCTCGCCCCAAACGAGAAATTCACGGCAAAATCATACCTTGAGGCACTCTTGGAAGACTGCGCACGGCGCAACGAGAGATTCGAGCTTTTGGCAAACTACAAGAACCTTGCGGCCGTCCGCTACATCCACCCCGACATCAACAACGGAACGGATGTCGTCCAGTACATTCGCATCGTCATCAAGAAGAACGTGGCGTACATCATCTGCGCAACGGCACTCCCTGAAACAATAAAAGCCTACGAAGACGATTTCAACACCATCGTCCTTTCCTTCAAATAAACAAAAAAATCGCGCTTGGTCCCCAAACCGTCCAAGCGCAATGTCGTTCCGCCTTAGCTCCAGTCGAAATGACACAAAAACCGATTCCCGTGCGATTCTCAATCCTCCATTTTCAATTCTCAATTTTCCACGATTGAATCAACCATTAAATTCGTTTAAAATGCTTCTTTTGAAAGAAAGAGGATTTACATGGCATTACGATTTTACAATACGATGGGTCACAAGATGCAGGACTTCAAGCCGATACGAGATGGATTCGTCGGCTTCTACGGATGCGGCCCCACAGTCTACAACTACGCGCACATCGGAAATTTGCGCGCATACGTTTTTCTCGACATTCTGGACAAAACCCTCACATACTTGGGCTACGACATAAAGCACGTCATGAACATAACGGACGTGGGACACTTGACCGGCGACGGCGACGACGGCGAGGACAAGATGAAAAAATCGGCGGCAGAGCGGCACCAGTCCGTGCTTGAAGTGGCAAAGTTCTACACCGACGCTTTCATGCAGGACATCGACGCGCTCAACATCCGCCACCCAGACGTGATATGCAAGGCAACAGAGCACATAGACGACATGATTGAGCTAATCAAGAAGATTGAGGCAAACGGACACACCTACATGGCCGGCGGAAACCTCTACTACGACATCACCACGTTCCCCGACTACTCAAAGCTCGCAAACCTTGATTTGGAAAGTCTCGTGGCGGGAGCCGGAAGGCGCAAGGTCTCCGTCATCGACGAGAACAAGCGCAACCCGGGCGACTTTGTGCTGTGGTTCACCAAGAGCAAATTCGAGGATCAGGCAATGACGTGGGACTCCCCGTGGGGGCGCGGCTATCCTGGCTGGCACATCGAGTGCTCGGCAATGAGCATGAAATATCTGGGAAAGCACATCGATATACACACGGGCGGCATAGATCACGTCCCAGTCCACCACACAAACGAGATAGCCCAGTCGGAAGGCTCGTTCACGGCGGAAGAGCGCGCCCAAGGTCCTTGGGTCAACTTCTGGCTGCACAACGAGTTCCTCGTCATTGAGGGCGGAAACAAAATGTCCAAATCCTCCGGTAACTTTTTGCGCCTTCAGACACTTATTGATAAAGGCTACAATGCGCTCGACTACCGCTTCTTCCTTTTGGGAGGGCATTATCGAAAGCAGATAAATTTTTCGTGGGACGCAATGGACTCCGCACGGTCATCCCGGGCAGCCCTCCACCAGAAAGTCGCCAAGCTGATTCAAAAAGCGAACGCAACGGAACAGCTCGGTCTTTCAAAGGACAATTTCCCCGACGTGCTGGGAAAAATCCACACGCAGTCGCAGGCGTTGGAAAAATTCAAATCGGGGCTTGAGAACGATTTGGCAACACCGGTGGCTCTTTCCGTCATGCTCAAAGAAGCCAACGGAAAGGGGCGGCCTGCAGCGGACTGTCTTTCTGACATCTTCGAGATGGACAAAATCCTTTCCCTTGATGTCATCAAGAACGCGTTCGCCGCGCTGGAGGAGCTTGAGAAGCAGACAGGCACCATTGTTGACGACCATGCCGATGATCCCGAGGCAGACGAAATCAACAGGCTAATTATTGAACGAACCGAAGCGAAAAAGTCGAAAAATTTTGAAAAAGCTGATAAAATAAGAGATGAGCTTTCGGCAAGAGGCATCACCATTCTTGACACTCCCAACGGAGTCACATGGAAGCGGAACTGATTTTTCTGCCGAAAAAAAAACAAATTTTTGTAACCTTTAGGAACTATCGTGTTTAATATATTAAATAAAGCTCCTTTGCAGCAGGAAAACCAGATTAACGTCGCGGATCCTGCTGATTTCAAGAAGCTCTACAATGAGACATTTTCGCTTCTTTTCAAGATTTCATGGAAAGTCGTGAACGACGAGGAAGCAGCCGAAGATTTGGTGCACGACTCGTACATCAAGGCGAATGAAAAAGCACTTGTCTTCCCGTCGCTGGATGATGCAAAATTCTGGCTCATCCGCGTGGTAAAAAACGCAAGTTTGAACTACGCAAAACGAAAGACGCGGGAAAAGAAGGCGTACCAAAAGGCGTACTTTGAGGACACGCGCAAGATTGAGACCGGCGATGTGGGAATCATGAAGGAAGAAACCAAGAAGATTGCCGCAGAAGCTCTGCAAAAACTTCCAAAGAATCTTCGGGAAGTCGTGATTCTCCGCGAATACGGAAACTTGAACTACCGCGACATCGGCAAAGTTCTTGGAATCACAGAGGGAAATGTCAAGGTCAGAATGTTCCGGGCCAGGGATCAGCTTGAGAAACTTCTGGGTGATACTGAAAAATTGTTTATCGAATGAGAAAAAATGTGGTACAATTGTTGCACAAAGAGAGGAGAAATATGAGATTGGAAAAAGATTTGCACTCGGTCTACATCGACGGGGAACTGCCGAAAGACTATGTTGCCGAATATGAAGATGCTATCTCAAAAGACAAAACGGCCGCCAGAGAGCTTGAGCGTATGCAGAAAATCCACGGGATTTTTCAGCAGGATGCCGCAGATATTGAAGTGAGCGACAAATTCGTGGAGGAGAGCTTTGCCCGTCTCCAGATGAAGATGAAGTTCACACAGACGGCAAAGAAGGCGGAAACAAAGTCCTTCGTCAAAGCCATGAGGCTTCCCGCTTCGTTTGCGGCAGCGGCGGCAGTGTTCGCCCTCATCTTCACGCCGGCGTTCGTCAAGTCGTCGTCAAAAGTGGAGAAGGAAGTCACAGCAATCGCAGTTGCCGTTGCGGATGAAATGCCGGCACTCTCAGAAAAGACAGTCGCCATCGATGGAAACATCAACAGCGAGAAACTTTCCGATTTTGCCGTGTCAAATTCAGTTGCGGTCGCGGAGGAAAAACCGGCAGAGCAGACGAACATTCTCTCTCCGGCTCTCGTGGAGCAGAAAGTCGTGCAGGCTTCGGCTCTCGTGACAAATTCTGGAAACTTCAGGAACAACATGACTTCTGTTGACGTGTTCAGACCAGAGTTGAACACAATGAAGATGACGCTTCCAAAATTCGGCGGAATTCAGGAAATCCCTGAAATCCAGAGTCTTGAGAAATAAATCGCGCGCAATTCCAGTTCGGCAGCGTATGGCGGATTGGAATGCGCTACACCATGATTTTTAGAGGGGGAGCCGTGAATCTGTCAAAGACGTTTTCATTGCTTTTCAGAAAATACCCGCTTTTCAGGGCGCTGTTCTACGCAGTGCTCATTGGAGCGGGTATTGTCGTTTTAACGTTTGTCACACAAAAAAGCAATAAATATCCGATTATCGACTCCATAGACCCGCCTGTAGGCTCACCTGGCGACACCATGACAATACAAGGCTCTTCCTTCGGCGAGCAACGCGGGACAAGCTTTGTGGAAATAGCGGGGAACAAGATAACTGCCAGCAACTACATCTCCTGGAGCGACAAGTCCATCCAGCTCATCCTGCCGTCGAACATACAGGACGGGCTTCTGTTCGTGCAAACACAGTCCGGCAAGTCAAAGCCCCAGTTCTTCGCGAACGAGATGGGCATTCCCCGCTCGCTCCCGCCAGACACAAAGACGTTCCTGCCCACGGTCACGTCCGTGTCTGCCCCATCAACAACATACGGAAGCCTCATCACCATCAACGGCTCAAATTTCGGCTCGGAGCGCGGAAAGTCCATTGTGTACTTCACTGCCAACCGCGACGACATCACGTCGGAAGAAAACCAGTTTCTTCCGGCAAGCGAGCAGGACTACGACTATGAATATTGGAGCGACACCGAAATCCGCGTGAGAATCCCGGACGGGGCCGTTTCCGGACAAAATCAGTTCTACGTTGAGACCGAAAAGGGAAAGAGCAACTTCTACACAATGACGGTCACATCGAACGCCGGGAAAAAATTCTATTCGCAGAAAAAGACATATCTCGTCTCGGTGAACGCGGACATCGATTCAATCGACACAAAGAACGCCACAACCATAACGCTCAGGGTTCCGCGTCCGGTAACAATGGCTTCACAGCCGCAGGCGGAACTTTCGGAATGCAATCCGCAGCCGTCAATCGAGAACTACAGGAACACACTCATCCATCGAATAGAAATGCAAAAGGCAACAACCCAAAAGCAGAAACTCCGCTTTGAGCAGAATTTTGTGGTGTCTGTCTACGCGGTGCAGACGGAAATCAACGAAAAGCAGATAAAGCCATTCTCCAACAAGAAGAGAATCATCTATACGCTGTGGGCCGGCGCGGACAACCTCATAAAGAGCAACGACGACGTGTACAAAGAGCTTGCCGCATCCATCGTGGCAAAAGAGACGAATCCGTTCGTGCAGGCAAAACTCGTCTACAACTTCATGATTGACACCTACAAGCTCAACGAGAAGAGCCGCAAGTTGGACGACCCGGTAAAAGAGCTTACAAAGCGCAAGTCCGGCGATGCGTACGACTTTGCCATGCTCTACACCACTCTCCTTCGCGCGCTGAACATTCCGGCTCTTCCCATGAGCGGAATCCTCGTGGACGCGGACTTGAACACGCGCAACCACTGGTGGACCGAATTCTACATCGAGAATCTCGGCTGGATTCCCGTTGACGTTGCATTGGGAAAAGGACTGGACTACAAGCCCTTCAAGCAGATTGAGGACACGCGTAGCTTCTACTTCGGAAACCTTGACTGCCAGCACATAGCGTTCTCCCGTGGCTGGAACGAGTCCAAGCCGTCGCTGGTGAACAGCAAAATCGTGCAGCGTCCAAAATCTTACGCCCTCCAGTCAATCTGGGAAGAAAGCAGCGCGGGCACGGTAAATTACAGTTCCCTCTGGAATGATCCGATAATAAAAGGAGTCTATTAGACCTGTTCGGAAACCGCGCAGTTTGCCGCTGCCGGTTCTCTCACATGTCCTTGCGAGTTTTTCAGGCAAAAATCTTGCAAAACTCAGTTTTATTTGGGAGCATGGAACAAAATCGATGAAAAAAAAACAACCCGGGTTTACTAAAAGCACGCACGTCAAATTTTTTGCAACAGTGCAAGTCTGCATAATTTTTGCAATCATTCTTATCATCGCCCACTCATTCTACTCGTTTTATGCAATAGAGCAAAAATACAACATCAAGTCGCAGGAACTGATGTTCAGCATTGTGGGGCTTGCAATCCTTCTCATCGTCATGATTTTCCTGTGCGTAATGAACATCCGTGTGAACTACGATGCCCGAAAATACACGAATTTCCTTGAAGAAAACACGCAGGGGCTGGAGCATCAAATCATCGACCAGTGGAACATGCTCAACGACAAGAACCACGACCTGCTGTCAATGCAGGAAAGCGTCATTGAGGGTATGGCGACCATCATCGAATACAGGGACGTGAACACTGGGATGCACGTCCAAAAGACGAAGCGGTACGTCCAAATGCTCACGAACTATTTGTTCGAGCACAAGCTCCACACCGACGAAGTTGACGAGCGGTTCATAAGCATAATCGGGAACGCCGCCGCCATGCACGACATAGGAAAAATCGCCATAAGCGACAGAATACTGAACAAGCCCGGCAAGTTCACCGACGAAGAATTTGAAATCATGAAGAACCACACGGTATTGGGAGCCGGAATCGTGCGGCAGATTTTCGAGCACAGAATAGATGACGATATGCTCCGCATGTGCATCGACGTTGTGCAGTACCACCACGAGAAATGGAACGGCTCCGGCTACCCGTTCGGGCTTGAGGGCACGGACATCCCGCTTTCGGCGCGAATCATGGCGATTGCGGACGTGTTCGACGCCTGCGTGTCCCGGCGCGTCTACAAGGACAAGATTCCTGTGGAAGAAGTGTTCGAGATAATCAAGAAGGATGCGGGAACTCATTTTGACCCGGAGCTTGCCTCAATTTTCATCAGCATGAAGGACGATGTTGTATCGTACCTTGACGAAATGAACAAGCTGGCGGAGAAAAAGACGCGGGAAAGCAAGAACACACAGTCGTCCAGCCACATAAGCGAGATTTAGCCCAGCAACAATCCCCTCCCACATATCGAATCTTGGGCGAAAAACTTGTATAATGGGAGAATGATTAAAGCCCAAATTGATGATACAGAACTGGCGGCCCACTTGGAGTCGATTCACAAAGACGAAATGACAATCTTCGTCATGGCGGACAATGCGTTTCGTGGCGCATTCCTGAACGGAACACGGCTCGTAAACCAAATGCGGGCAAACCACAATCTGGGAATCCTTGAGACAATGATTTTGGGCCAGGCCATGCTTTCTGGCGCACTTTTGATTCCCACAATGAAAGGCCGCGAGCATCTGACCTTCCGCTACGACGTGAACGGGCCTGCGGCAGGCTTTTCCGTGGAAGCCGACTCCACAGGGTATGTGCGCGGCTATCTCTTGCAGAACAAAATCCCAATAGAAAAGCCGCTGGAAAACTGGGACTTGGCACCATTCCTCGGCGACGGAACGCTTTCCATATCGCGCATAGGAGAAGGCATGAAAGAAGCCCAGACAGGAACGGTGGAAATCATGTACAAGAACATTGCCAAGGACCTGGCATGGTATTTTGCCCAGTCGGAGCAGATTCATACGGCATTCAACACGAGCATCCAGTTTGACAACCAGGGGCGCGTCGTGGGCGCGGGAGGAATGTTTTTGCAGCACATCCCCGAGCACGGCGGCTACGCCAAAAAAAACACAAAGTTCCAGAACGACGACGCGCTCATCCAGCGGGCGGAAAACGCCTTTTCCGCCATGCCGTCAATCGGGAAGTGGTTTTCGGAAGGCGGAAATATGCGCGACGTGATTTACGGTCTGTTCCGGGAATTTGAGCCGAACGCAATCTTGAGCCGAGACATTGTGTTCGACTGCCCGTGCAGCCAGGAAACATTCACGAACCATGTGAAGCACCTACCCAAGGCAGAAATTGATGACATCATCAAAAACGACCCGGATCCTCTTGAAATCATCTGCCACAACTGCGGAAGCCGTTATCTCATTCCCAAAAAAACATTGTTGTAGGAAGTGCGCCATGAACTCAAAAAACACACTCAGAATAATCGTCCTCGTCGTCATAGCCGCCGTGGGCTTCCTCTCAAAAGGCAAAATCAATGTGTCCTCCCTTGCAAATCTCGTGGGCGCGGACGTACATTCAAGCGAGGAAGCGATTCAGGCATTGGGCCAAGAAGCGCAGAACACTTTCCACGTCTCCCAGTCGGAGAACACCGTCCAAACCACGGAGGACTCCATTGCCCCCCAGGAGACCGCCCAGAGCGAGACGACTGCGGCACAGGAGGCGGCTTCCCCTGCCCAAGCCGAAGAATCTGCCCAGAACGCCGCCAAGCAAAACGGCTACATTGCGCTTTCCGGCATTGAGATTCCAGTCTGCGCCGCCAAAGACCACGCAAAAGACCACGAAATCCGCGCGTTCAAGAACTACAAAATCTGCTACCGCGAAACATACGAGCAGCCTGAATGGGCGGCATACCTGCTCACAAAGGAAATGCTCACAAAGAATTCCCAGCGCACGAACGATTTTAGACCAGATCCAAAAATTTCCACCGGCTCTGCGACCCTCGCCGACTACCGAGGCTCGGGCTACAGCCGCGGACATTTGGCTCCGGCGGCGGACTTTGCCTACGACAGCCAGGCAATCAGCGAGACGTTCTACATGAGCAACATGAGCCCACAGACAACCGATTTCAACGGGGGCATTTGGCAGGAGCTTGAATCCCAAGTGCGCTACTGGGCAAAAAGATTCTCCAGGGTCTACGTCATTTCAGGACCGGTACTTGAAAAGAAAGCGTCGGAGTACAAGTCGATTGGAGCAAACAAAGTCTCCGTGCCGGAATATTACTACAAGGCGATTCTTGCCCCGGTCTACAAGAATGCGTCAGACCGTTCCTCGCCGGAAGACTCAAAATCGGTCATGGTCATTGGATTCATCATGCCAAACGAGCTGAGAGAAGATTCAATCTGGAATTATGCCGTCTCAATCGATGAAATCGAAAATCGCACAGGTCTTGATTTTTTCTCCATTCTGGACGACGAGCTTGAAGAAAAACTGGAAAACACAGTAAAAACAACACCGTGGCAGTAACCTGGCACAAAAAAAGGACAGAACGCACAACGTACGCCCTGTCCCCAAAGGAGAGGAGGATGCAGAAAACAGATGTACTCCCATGAATAAATACATCTGCAAAAAACTGCAGTGATTGAAACAAAATGTACAATCAAGAAGAAAAACAA
>JAFPYB010000033.1 GCA_017412405.1 Treponema sp.
ACCCTGAAATCCGACATAGAAGAATATGTGCAGGACGAGAATCTCAGGAATAAAATGGATTGTGTCACAAAAACAGAAAAAGGACACGGCAGGACGGAGACAAGGACCGCTTTCACGACAAACGATGTCTCATGGATGCCCGGCGGCAGGGAATGGCCGGGGCTGAAATGCATCGGAGCCATAAAAACACACTTTGAGTACAAGGGAAAAATCACGGAGGAATGGCATTATTACATATCCAGCAAGGAGCTGGGCGCGGAGGACCTGCTGCACCATGCCAGGATGGAATGGGGCGTTGAGACTATGCACTGGCTGCTTGATGTCCGCTACGGGGAGGATTCTTTCAGGGCTCGGCATGTAAACCTGCAGAAAAATATGAACATCGCAAGGAAACTTGCCTTGAATCTTGCCAAGATTTATAAAAACAAAAATTCCCCGAAAACCCCGATGTCTCACATCATGTTTGACTGTCTCATGGATCCAAAGCATTTATTGGCTGTCTTAGGCAAAAACTGATTTCCGTGTAAAAAAACGGAATTGTGGTGGAATATGCTCAATAAGACCAAATGTCGAGTTTTGCGGAGCGCGAAAAAAAAGGCGGAGGATTGTAACTTTTACTTTTCCCATCGATTTAATAAACAATACAGATTGTACACAATTCGATTTTACACATTTCATCTCAAGGAGAAAAGCATGTCTGCACAAGGAAAAAAAGTTCTGTGCCTGAGCATCGGCGGAATGAGCTGCATCGCCTGCCAAGCAAAAATCCAGTCCACCCTGGGAAAACTTCCCGGGGTCACAAGTGCGGAAGTGAGCTGGAAAAACGGCACGGCACGCATCGAAGGGGAAGGAGAAAAAATCAGCACTGGGAAAATAACAAAAGAAATTGAGTCCCTCGGCTACACAGTGCGCCATGAAGACTCTGCACACAGCGGTTATCTCCGTTCAGCCCTTTGCCTCGCCCTCATCGCGCTCCTTTTTTTCATCCTCCAAAAAACGAACGTGCTGAACTTGCTCGCGCCGTCCCTACCCGCCTCGTCAAAAACAGGATTCGCGCTTTTGTTCGCGACGGGGCTTTTCACTTCGGTACACTGTCTTGCCATGTGCGGCGGAATAAACGTGTCCCAATCGCTCGTGCGCACAGGACGCATTGCACTCCCCGCCGTTTTGTACAATTCGGGCCGCATCGTCTCGTACACGGCAGCCGGTGCCGTACTGGGCCTTGTAGGAATGAAGGCAGGCGGAGGAAGCGGAAACGGCGACTTTGTTCCGATTTTCGTGCAGTCGCTTCTGAAACTTTTTGCCGGGCTTTTCATGATTCTCTCAGGGCTTTCCCTCCTGGGAGTGCTCACGCCGCTCAGACGATTTCTTCCCCACATTCCAGCGTCCGCAGCAAAAAAAATCGCTTCTGCCGGAATGCGGGCAAAAAAAACTTTCATCGTGGGATTTTTGAACGGTTTCATGCCCTGCGGCCCGCTCCAAGCGATGTGGATTGTGGCGTTGGCATCGTCCCACCCAATCTCGGGCGCGCTTTCCATGCTCTCCTTTGGGCTGGGGACTGTTCCGCTCATGCTTGCGCTTGGTTCAATCTTTTCAATAATAGGAAAAAAATATACGGAGGTTGTTATGAAAATCGGTTCTCTTTTGGTTGTGGTGATGGGGCTTTCCATGCTCTCCCAGTCCTTTGCGCTCGGCGGCTTTAACACTGGAAGGCTATTTCCGAAAAGCCAACAGGCGCAAGAACAGGCGGTGGAAAAGGACGGGACTCAAACACTCTCAAGCACGCTTGGTCCCTACGCATACCCGAGCATCACCGTCAAGAAAGGCGTTCCAGTGCGCTGGGAAATCAACGCAGGCGAGGGGGCGCTCAACGGCTGCAACTACAAGATGATTTTTCAGGATTTCGGATTTGAAAAAACGCTTTCGCCCGGAAAAAACATCATCGAATTCACGGCGGATAGAGCGGGGACATTCCAGTACAGCTGCTGGATGGGCATGATTCGGGGAACAATCAGGGTGGAAGAATAGACTTCCCCAAAAACTGCGGTTTCCAGGACAAATATAATGGGCAGAGATACGGGACTGTCCTAGAAATAAGTGTCATGCTGATCCTGAATCAAGTTCAGGATGACAGTTTCAGCATCCACGCTATCTGCGGCGTTGAGATTCCGAAACGAGTTCGGAATGACACAGCTGACTGAACTTTTTAGACAGCCCCATTCCCCAATAAATTTGCCCGAAACGGAAAAAAATCATTAAATTGTTTATTGATAAAAAGGAATCATATGGAAAAATATACAGTCAGAGGAATGAGCTGCGCGGCATGTGTCGCCCGCGTGGAAAAAGCGGTGAACGGTGTTGATGGCGTGGAAAGCTGCGCGGTGAGCCTTCTCACGAACTCCATGATGGTGTCGGGCAACGCCGAAAGCGAGCGCATCATACGCGCTGTGGAGGATGCGGGCTATGAGGCTGAAAAGGCCGGGGCAAAAACTGCAAAAATCGCGGAAGATGGAGGGCTGGCCACCGCGCAAAACGACCTCTCCTTTGACAGGGACATTTCGTCGCTCAAAAATCGTCTCGCAGCCTCAATCGTGTTCCTTCTCGCGCTCATGTACATTTCCATGGGACACATGATGTTCGGCTTCCCCCTGCCCCCCTGGTTCAACGGAAACCATGTGGCGATGGGATTGGTGCAGCTGCTTCTCAGCACAATCATATTGATTTTCAACAGGCAGTTTTTTGTGAACGGATTCAAGACGCTGCTCCACAAAAGCCCCACTATGGACACCCTCGTTGCCCTCGGCTCGGGAGTGTCATTCGCCTACAGCGTCATTATGCTTTTCGCCATGACCGATTCGGTGGTCGCGGGAAATGACGAAAAAACCATGTACTTAATGGAGAACCTTTACTTTGAGGGAGCCGCCATGATTGTGACTCTCATCACCGTGGGAAAGCTCCTTGAGGCCATCTCAAAAGGACGGACGACGGACGCGCTCAAAAATCTCATGAAGATTGCGCCCAAGACCGCCATAATCATCGTGGACGGCGCGGAGAAGGAAGTTCCGGTAAGCCGTGTGCAGACGGGGGACGTGTTCGTTGTGCGCCCCGGAATGCAGATTCCCACTGACGGCGAAGTTCTTGATGGAACAAGCGCGGTGGACGAATCCGCTCTCACGGGAGAAAGCGTTCCACAGGACAAGGAGAAAGGCTCCTCCGTGTTCCAGGGAACAATCAACAAGAACGGATTCCTGAAATGCCGCGCGACAAAAATCGGCTCCGACACCACGCTCAGCCGCATAATTCAGATGGTGGGGGACGCGGCCGCGACAAAAGCCCCCATCGCAAAAGTGGCGGACAAGGTGTCTTCCGTGTTTGTCCCTTCCGTCATCGCCATTTCAGTGGTCACTCTGGCTGTGTGGCTTTTTGCCGGGAAAGAGTTCGGTTTTGCGTTGAGCCGCGCCATCTGCGTGCTTGTGGTCTCATGCCCATGCGCCCTCGGGCTTGCGACCCCGGTTGCAATCATAGTGGGAAACGGCGTGGGTGCACGGAACGGAATCCTCTTCAAGACATCGGCGGCTCTCGAAAACGCGGGACGTACAAAAATCGTCGCACTGGACAAGACCGGCACCATCACCACCGGAAAAATGCGCGTTGCCTCTCTTGTTTCCCCGGATTTCTCCATTTCCGACGGCTCGTCCATCGACTCCGAAGAACTTAGAACGCTTGTTCAGACCGCGCTTGAAATTGAGGTCCAGTCCGAGCACCCGCTTGCCTGCGCCATCGTCGCCTTCGCAAAGGAAAAGGGGTTTGGGGCGGCAAAAGACCATAATGCGCTGGATGATTTTGAGGCTGTTGGCGGACGCGGTGTGCGCTCCGTGAAAAAAGGCGTGTACGGCGGAAACATCGCCTTCATACTGGAAAACTGCCGCTTGGACGAGAAAACAGTAGAATCGGTGAAAAAAACTGCCGCAGCTCTCGCGCAAGAAGGCCGGACTCCGCTCATTTTCGTGAAAGGCAACGAGTTCCTCGGCATAATAGCCGTTTCGGACACGGTGAAGGAGGACTCCCTTTCTGCAATCAACAGCTTCAGGTCTTTGGGGCTACGCACGGTGATGATTACAGGCGACAACGAGCTTACGGCGCGGACAGTCTGCCAGGAGACAGGCATTGACGAAGTGGTTGCGGGCGTGCTTCCCGACGGAAAGGAGGCGGCAGTCCGACGCTTGATGAAAGAGGGAAAAACCGCCATGATTGGTGACGGAATAAACGACGCGCCTGCATTGACCTCGGCAGACACTGGAATCGCAATCGGAGCGGGAACGGACGTTGCCATAGACTCGGCGGACGTGGTTCTCATGAACAGCTCCCTCGTGGATGCCGCCGCAGCCATAAAGCTGAGCCGCCTTACCCTCAGGAACATCCGGCAGAACTTGTTCTGGGCGTTCTTCTACAATGTTGCCCTAATTCCTGTGGCGGCGGGCGTGTACGCGCACTTCGGCATTACGATGAACCCCATGCTCGGGGCGGCTGCCATGAGCCTTTCAAGCTTCTGCGTCGTCACCAACGCGCTCAGGCTGAACTTTGCGCGGATAAAAGACAAGAATGAATCCGTCGGAACTGATTCCGGCGAAAATCAAAAAAGCAAGGAGAATCTCATGACCAAAACAATCAAAGTGAACGGAATGATGTGCCAGCACTGCGAGGCGCATGTAAATTCGGCGCTTGAAAAAATCGACGGCGTTACCAGCGCGACGGCGAGCCACGAAAAAGGCGAAGTCGCGCTGGAGCTTTCCAAGGACGTAGCCCAGGACGAGCTGAAAAAAGCCGTCGCAGATGCTGGCTACGAATTTGTCGGCTAAAAGCTACCGCTTAAGCAATTTTCCCGCGATAATCGTCAGGACAAAAACTGCCGCCATGACGATTATCGTGTTTCCAAGCACAAATTCAATGTTCATCATGAAGCGATAGACAAAAAATCCCACCACCCAAATGTACAAGTTCGCCATGTCGATTTTCCTCTGGGAGGAATCGTGCTTGACCACAAAAAAATCGGCTATGAGAATTGCAATCATGGGAGCGAACACCGAGCCAATGAGATACAAGAAGTCGGTGATGTTGTCCATGTTGAAGCATATGGCGCCGATTGTGCCGAGGAGAGCCACCAATATCCCGGCAATTTTCCCGTTGATTTTTGGGAACACGGTCACGCTGGATATTCCTGCGCTGAAAGCGTCAAGGAACGTGGTTGTGACGGTGGAAAGAATGATAATCAAAAGCCCCGCAATTCCAAGCCCCGACTTTACCATGATTGCGGCAATGCTTCCCCCGCCGGCGAAAATCGCCGCCCCCATGCCGATGAAATACATCCAAGAGGACACGATGCCGTAGATGAACGCGCTTGAAAACGTGGCGGCAAAGGGCTTTTCGGCTTCCTTCGTGTAGTCCGAGATGAGCGGAAGCCACGAAAGAGGCATTGCCACCGCAAGCTCCACGGCCGCTCCGAAGCCCATCTTGTCGAAAGGAGCAGACGCACCCTCGGAGGAGAAGAAGATTATTTTGCACAGGACAAGGGTGAGGACGAACAAGAGAGTCATAGTGACCACGTTGATTTTTCCCAAGTTGGTGATTCCAATCAAAATCCAAAGGACGATGAGCGCACCGATTACAAGGCACCACACCCATTTTCCCAGGGGAAAAATCTCGTTTACGGCAATGGAGCCGTCGTAAATCATGATTCCAGTCCATCCCACGAGCTGGAGCACGTTCAGGAGCGCAAAAAACCGCCCGCCCCAGTCGCCGAAGCTGAACTTTGTCGTCTCCATGGAGCTTTTCCCGGACAACGCGCCGATGTAGCCCGCAAAAAACAGCAGGACGCAGCCGATGGCGTGTCCCAAAAGAATGGCGAGTGCGCCTTTCATGAAGCCGAGAGGCGCAAAATATGTTCCCGTGATGATTTCGGCGATTGACACCGCCGCGCCGAACCAAATGAGCGCATTGTTGAAAACAGAAGTCTTTTTTTCCATGATGTTCCTCGATATTCCTGAAAAAATTACTGGGCGGTGATGGCGAACGCATGGTTCATGGGGCCCGAGCCTTTTCCCAAATCCAGCATGAAAGAAAGCGCGCCTGAAATGTACGATTTTGCCCTTTCCACGCTTTCTTGGAGGGATTTTCCTTTTGCAAGGTTTGATGCGATTGCGCTTGATAGCGTGCAGCCCGTTCCGTGAGTGTTCGGGTTTTGAATCCGCTTTCCGCAAAACCATGTGCCTTTGCCCGCGCCAGAGGAGTCCCGGGCGAACAAAAAATCGTTAGCGTCGTTCACATTGTGTCCGCCTTTGACGAGGACGGCACAACCATAGTCGCAGAATATTTTTTCCGCGCATTTTTCCATGTCGGTCTCGGAACGTATCAACATACCAGAGATGACCTCTGCCTCTGGAATGTTCGGTGTTATGAGCGTTGCGCGGGAAAACAGCTCCGATTTGAGCGTTTCTATTGCATCGTCGCTGATGAGTTTTGAGCCGCTGGTGGCCACCATCACAGGGTCAGTGACCACGTTCTTTAGGCGGTGCGTGTCTATTGCGCGGGCAATGACGCGGATGAGCGCGGCGGAGGAAACCATGCCGATTTTTACAGCGTCCGGGAAAATGTCCGTGACCACAGCCTCAATCTGTTTTTCCAAGAAATCAGGCGAAACATCCTGAATACCAAAAACGCCGGTTGTATTTTGGGCTGTCAATGCGGTGATTGCGCTCATGGCATAAACGCCATTGGCAGTCATCGTCTTTATGTCAGCTTGTATTCCGGCACCTCCGCAGGAATCGCTCCCCGCGATTGTCAAAGCAGTATTCATCACATTCATGATGCGATTCTCCTTTTGTTCCCGTGGTGTCCCCGGGGAAAATACAAAAAGCCATATTCACCGAAAATACAGCAAATATGGCTTATATTACACGTTATGAGTCAACGCTTTTTTAGCGCGTCCAAACCTGGTCGTAGATTGTGTCCGTCTCAGCGTCGTACATGAAAGTAATCAAATGGAACGTTGTTTCGTCCTTGGTTGTGTTCTTGTAAGTCGTGAACGCATATTTCAACCCACGGTTCTTCATCTCAGCCTTGAGCTCGTCGAAAATGACAGTCTTCTCAAAGCGGTGGAGCGCAAAGAACTGCTCGATTGATTCATTGGGTCCGATTCCCCAGCCGCTCTTGTCCAAAACAGCAGGTCCGCGGTTCTTGAGCTGAGCATCCGTCTTGAAAGCGTAGAATTTGTAGTTCTTCATCAAGACTTTCGCCTTGAATTCGTACCATACCCAATCCTCGTCGTTTGCGGTGACGACTTTCCTCTGCGGAGCGGCAGTAACCACAGCCGAAAAACACAAGCAAGCAAAAAGGGCGCAAATAATTTTCTTGAACATAATTTCCTCCTAACAAATATTAGAGCTTTTGATTGAACGTGTCCGGAGACTTTAGTTCCAGAACAGGTTACGATAAAATTCGATGTTCAAAGCCGCGTTGTTTTGGCGATTTTGAACTTCTGGACCTGAACGGCAACGGAATTTCCGAACAAGCCTATTATATCATTGAAACAAGGTTTTTGAAACCGTCTTAAACCTTATTTTCAACATTCTGCATATAAAAACACACCGGGGCAAAATGGTAACAAAGTTGGAAGAGCCTGAGCTGCCCCACAGCAAAAAATCATCGTCCCGAAAGGAGCTTCCTCCACCTGGCGATGGTGTCAAGAGCCTCGCGGGGCGTGATTTCGTCGGGGTCAACTGAAAGAATCTCGTCCAAAATAAGCTCCTCGTCAGAAAAAAGCCCAGGAAGATTCTTTGAGAAATGGGATTTTTCATCGGAATCCCCGCCCTCGACCGGCGTTGTGGAAGTTTCAATGGCCGGAATATACTGAGTCTCCCCGTCGCCCTGCATGGACGAAAGAATGGCTTTTGCCCTCTGTATGACGGATTGCGGTATTCCTGCAAGAGCCGCCACATGGATTCCGTAGGAATTCCCGCTCGCCCCCTCACGGATTTTCCGCAAGAACACAACCTCGCTTCCGTTTTCCTGCACTTCCATGCACAAAAGCATGAGCCGCTCGTGCTTCATGCGCGTAAGCTCGTGGTAGTGGGTGGCAAAAAGCGTCTTGCACCCAACAGTGTTCAGAAGATGCTCCGAGACAGCCCACGCGATGGAGAATCCGTCCTGTGTGGAAGTGCCCCGTCCCACCTCGTCCATCACGACGAATGATTTTTTTGTCGCCTCGCGCAATATGCAGGCAGTCTCCGTCATCTCCACAAGGAACGTGGACTCGCCCTTGGCAAGGTTGTCGCTCGCCCCCACACGGCAGAAAATCTTGTCAACGACCCCCACATGGGCAAAATCGGCAGGAACAAAGGAGCCGATTTGAGCCATGACAAGAATGAGCGCGTTCTGCCTGAGATACGTGCTTTTTCCTGCCATGTTCGGACCCGTAATCAGGGCGAAGGAAGGCAGGCCGCCTTTTTCCGACGATATGGAAAGGTCGTTCGGCACGAACTCCCCGCCCGGAAGACTCTTCTCCACCACAGGATGGCGGCCGGAGCGCACCTCAAAATCAAGTCCGTCATCCACGACAGGGCGCACCCAATTGTTCGTCACGCCTGCCTGTGCCAGCGCAGACACAACGTCGGTGTAGGCAACAAGATGAGCCGTCTCAAGGAGGTACGGAACGTGCTCGCCGATTTTACGCCTAACATCAACAAACAATGCCCGCTCCGTCTCTATGATACGGGCTGTGGCCTCGTCCAGCTCAGACTCTATTTCCTGGAGCCGCGCCGTGGTGTAGCGGTCAACGTTCTTCAAAGCCCGCTTGATTATGAAGTGGGACGGCACCTGGGCAGTTTTTCCCCGCGTGATTTCAATGTAGTAGCCCGAAAGATTGTTGTTCCTGATTCTCAGGTTCGTGATACCAGTTTTTTCTATTTCCTCGGCAACATACGCCTCAAGAATCTTGTTCGCGTTGTCGTTGAGATTCCTGTAATTGTCAAGCTCGGAAGACCATCCTTCCTTGATGAGCCGTCCTTCCGTCAAGCTCGTGGACGGGTCGTCCAAAATCGATTTTTCTATGAGGTCGATGACAGCCGCCGCCTCGTCCATGGAAATCCTGCAAAAATCGTAGGGAAGAAGACGCTCGTACACCAAGCTCCATATCTCAAGGCTGGCTTTGAGAGCCTGCAAATCCTTGGCGTGGGCGCGTTCCATGGCGACACGTCCCGCAAGCCGCTCAATGTCCAGGACGGAGGAAAACTTCTCCTGCACGAACTCAAGCAGGGAACGGTTCTGGACGAACAGCTCCACATGGTTCTGCCGCGCCGTGATTTCGCCCACATCCTTCAGCGGGTATGAAAGCCATGAACGCATCATGCGCTTTCCGATTGCCGTTTTCGTCATGCTCAGGCAGTCCAGAAGGGAGAACTGCACCGTTCCGTCCCTAAGATTCTGCGTTATCTCAAGATTGCGGCGGGATGAGTCGTCGATGATGACAAAATTGTTGTCCGAGTAGACCTTTATCCCGCTCACATGGGGAATGTCAGAAATCGTGGTCTTTTGCAGATAGTCCAGCAGGAAGCCGGCAGGCGGCACTTCGGGAGAATGTTCGTAAAGGCCGAAGGACTTCAGGTTCTTTGTCTTGAATTGTTCCGTAAGGCGGGCGAACGCACTTTCCGCCTTGAAATTCCAGTCGGGATAATAGGAGACGGAGATGTTCGGATTGAGCGAAAGGATTTTCTGCACAGTGCCGTTCGTGCGGAGATTTTCCGAAAGCAAAAGCTCCCTGGGTGACACCCGCCCAAGCTCCCGCAAAAACGACTCCTCCAAGTCGCGCACATTCCAACTGGACGCAAAGAATTCTGCCGTAGTCACATCGATGAAGGCAAATCCCACGCTGTTTTTCTGGAGATACAGGCACGCAAGGAAATTGTTCTGGGAGCCTTCAAGGTAGGAGCTTTCCACCGCAGTTCCAGGCGTGACCACCTCCACCACCTTGCGTTCGGCAAGCCCCTTGCCGGTCGGCTCGCTCACCTGCTCGCATATTGCAATCCGCTTTCCAAGGCGGAGAAGACGCGCAATGTAGATTTTGACGGCATGGAACGGAATGCCGCACATGGGTTTTGCCCCACGGTGGGTAAGAGTCAGATTCAAAAGCCGCGACACTTCCACAGCATCGTCGTCGAACATTTCGTAAAAATCGCCAAGACGGAAAAAAAGCACCTCGTCCCTGTACTGATTTTTGATGGACTGGTACTGCATCATGAGCGGAGTCTGCTCGGTTGACTCCGCCATCTTCAAGACTGTCCCCGCAACAATCGGATCCCGGTTTCTTCCCATGACGAACCCGCGCTACATGCCAAGCTGGGCAATCACTTTGTCGGTAACATCAACAGACTGGCTGTACCACAAGATTCCGTTGCCCTGCTGGAGACTCAAAATCATGGTGAACCCCTCGTTTTCCGCCACACGCTCAATAATTGAATAGAGCTTTTTGTAGAACGCATCGGAATTCTGGAGGGAGTTCTTTATTGAATCAAGCTCCATGTTCTTCGCCCTCGTGTATTCGGTGAGAGCATTCGTCTTTTTCGTTATCTCAGAATCAAGCTTTGATGCCTGTGACGAGTTTCCAGATGAAAGAGCATCGTTCTTCTGCTGGCGCAACCGCTGGATTTCCTCGGTCTTTTTGTTGATTTCCGTCTGGAATTCGGCCTTTTTGGACTCGTAGTTCCGCATGGGGGCGGAGTTCTTGAAATACGCCTGATAGATTTTTGCCGTATCCACAACACCAAAACGCGTAATCTGCTGGGAAAAAGCAGCAAACACACTGACAAACGCAAGCACGCCTACAAGCGCGATTCTTCTCATATTCAGCACTTCCTCACCCCTATTTGTTCACGATATTGAACGAGAGGACGAATTTCATCGTCTCGTCCATATTCCAGGACTCCCCATCATACTTGAACGTGTTCGCGAACAAGAATCTGAGCGGGAACTGCGGAAGCAGGCAGCGCAATCCAGGCCCAAAGCTCATGTAGAAATTCTCGCCCTTGAGGTTCGTGAACAAATCGCCCAGCGTGTCGGTGATGGCAACAGCATCAAAGAATCCGTCGATGGCGAAAATGCCTGGAACAATGGGAAGCCTGAGCTCCACAGTATTGTTCCACATCGCCTTTCCGCGCACCTTGTTGTAGATGTCGCTCCAGCCGCGTCCCGTGAACATACCGTCAATGTACAGCTGGTTCGTGCGCCCGATTCCGGAATCAGGCGCCGGCAGCATGAACGAAAGACCGGTGTATGCCATGAGAACGAGCTTGAGGCTGTACGTCTCGGTCAAGTGCCAGTTGAACAGCGTGAAGTATTTTTCAAGCTTCGTGTCGGAGCGAAGATAGAACTCGTCCTCCCAAGGCGTAAGCCCGTACCACGCAAGACGCTCGCTGGCGAACCATCCCTTTGACGCATCGTAGTTCACGTCGCGGCCGTCCATTGAGTACGATGTCCAGACGTAGTTGACCCAGCCCCATCGGTTTGCGTAGCGGCTCACCGACAAGTCCTGCGGAATCCACAGGTTCTCGTCGTAGATGTTGTTCCTCAAGCTGCCCGTAATACCGGCGGAGAGAGTAAGGATTGCCCAGTCGGGAGTCCATCTGCGCCCGCCCGACAATCCCAGCGACCACTTGTACTGCTCGTACTCCATATAGTAGGTGGTATTGCTCGTATCGCTGTTGTGCAAGATTCCGTCGCCGTCGATGGCGTTTCGGATTGCGTTCAGGCTCGAATGGGAGAACGACGTTGTAATCGATGTTGAAATAGGCATGTCGAACAGCCAGCTCTGACCGAAGCTCAAATCGATTGACTGCTGCTTTGTCGCGATGTTCGTTCCGATTGAAAGGGACTTTCCCGTTCCCTTCAAGTTGCTTTCCTTCCAGCGGGCAAAAAGCGCGAACGGAAGGTCGGAAGCCTCGGAAACGCCCGAGAACGTGACACCGAACTCGATTGATGTGGTGGACTGCTCCTCCACGTTCAGCACAAGGTCAACCAAATTCTCCTCCGAGCCCTGGATGATGTCCGGCACGACCGCGCTGAAATACTGGAGGTTGTACAGGTTTCTCAATCCAGTCTGGATTTTTGTCTTTGAAAATATGTCGCCGGACTCAATGCCAAGCTCGCGGGTGATGATTTTTTCCTGCGTCTTGTTGTTTCCTCGAACGATGATGCTCTCCACGTGGCTTCTAACATTCTCCACGATGGTGACGACCCATGACACCGTCTTGTTCGTCTCGTCCTTGGTGGGAATGGGCTGGAAGCGGTTGGACGTGTAGCCGTTCTCATAGTACAAATCGGCAATGGCGGCAAGCCCCTCCTGGAACTTTATCTGCTCGAACACGCGCCCTTCCTTTACCTTGATGCACGAAAGAAGCCGCTCGTCGGAGAAAATCTCGTTGCCAATGAACGTGACTCCGCCATATGTGTACTGCTCGCCCTCTTCCACCACGAAAGTGATTGTAAGCTCGTCCCGTTTTTTCGCCTCGTTCACCGCAAGCTCCCTCGTCACATCCACAACTTTCGCGTCAATGTAGCCCTCGCCGTGGTAGAACGCCTCGATTGCCTGCCGGTCAGATTCCAGCGTTGACTCCTGGAACGCACCCTTGTTCAAGAATTTTGCTTCCTTGAGCTTGATGTTCTTCTTGATTTGCTTGTCGGCAAAAACCTTGTTTCCGCGGAACGCGATTTTTGAGATGACAGTCGCCCGCCCCTCATCAACAGTAAAGTAGACTTCAACGCCCTTTTCCACATCTTTCGTATTGGACGAGACCTTGACGTTCGTATACCCCTTGTCAATATACAGGTTCATGATTTCGCGCTCGTCGGCAGAAAGCTTGCTCTCCACGAACACGTCCTTTTCCTTCACAGAAAGCTTGTCCTTGATTTCGGCAGTGCGAAGCTGCTTGTTCCCTGAAATGATGATTCTGGTGACGGCAGGACGCTCAGTGACAGTGAAAGTGATTGCGACAGTGTTTCCGCGCGCGTCGCCAGGAACCGCCTCAGGAACGATGTCCTCAAAGATGTCCAGCGCATAGATTCGGTCAATCATGTCGGCGAACACGTCGTCGTTGAACTGTTTTCCGATGAAGCCGCTCGTCACGCCGTCAACATCCTTTGCCGCGACATTCTTGAGTCCCTTGAACGTGACGCTTTTTATTAGCTTGCCGTAGTACCATGCAGAATCGCTCTCCTCGGCGGTCTCAGTTTCCTGAGAGAATGTGGGGAAAGAAACTGCGGCACAAAGCAAAGCAACCAAAAGCACAAACTTGCACGAAAACGATTTCATATAAAACCTCTACCTTAAAACGAATGTTTCCAGCTCAACGTCATTGAGGCGGAAGGAAGCCAGGAATTATTCAACATAGCCGTAAAATCAGGAGCGAGACCGAAACGTATATTTACAAAAGGAGATTCCATCTCAAAGCCAAATTCCGGTTGAAAAACAAATCCATTAATAGAACCAATTTCACCGATTTTGGTTTCATCATACGTCATGCTCAGCATCGCGTCTGCATAAATCGAGCTTCCGAAATACTTTCCCATATAAACAGTCGTATTGTCAAAATAGTTACCGACTGAAATCTGCCTGTCCTTTTTATCGGTGCGGCTTATTTTCAGCGCGTTCTGAATGACATTGGTACGAATTGAAAATATATCAAAATTCAGAATATCTCTCAATGCGTTTTCCACCTTTCGGATTACAAGAGTCTGCACGAAAAAGTCTCCGCCGGATGCGATGACATCGGTGGCCTCGGAAGCGTCCCCGGAGAACGCCTGGCCCAAAAGCTCCATTATCTCCGCCTCGCTCTTGGCGGGGCTTGCGGAGAAGGACGGCTTGAATTTGCTCAGCGGCTGGTTCACGGCGGAGAGCGTGAGCGTGACGCGGTTCCCGGTGTCGTCGCGCTCCTTCGTCTCCGCCCGCACGGTCACAATCGGGTCTATTGAGGAATTCGTCTCGTTGCACTTGATTTTTCCCTCGCGAAGGTAAAAGTTCCTGTTCAGCCACATGATTTCGCCGCCGCGAAGCTCCAGGTCGCCCTTGAGCGCAACGTCCCCGCTGGCAGAGTCCAGCATGAGCGCAATCTCGGTCTTTGGCGATATGACGGCGCGCATGATTGGATTGAAGAAAAGGCTGAATTTCTGCCCAGCATGGATTGTCACATCAACAACGCACTCAGGCTTGCGCCCGGATTTCTGGACCGGCTGCTCCTCCGTGAGGAACGAGGCGAAGGCAATCGTCGTAATTCCGCTCTGGAAATTGGACACCACAAGGTCAACGTCGCCGCGCTCGCCGTACACGTCGCCCTTCAAGTACACGATGAAGTCCGGCACGTTGAACGTCAAGTCGAGCGCAAGGCCGGCGTAGCCTTTGTAGCCCACCAGGGGAAATTTCATGTCGATGGGGATTGGCTTTTTGGCGCGGGTGTCAAGGCGCACGTTCATGTCGCCGAACGACCAGCCCAAAAGCTCAATCTGCGCCGACAGGTCAAGGATGCCCTTTCCCACGGTGAACGCGGTCTTCTGGACGAAAACGCCCCCAGACTCCGCCACGAAATCCACGGCAGGAACCTTGATGGAAGACGATGAGACCATGGGGACCTTGAACTCCGAGTTCTTGACACAAAGCGAGCCGGAAAAATCTGGGTCGTCGTTCGTTCCGGAAACGCGAACATTTCCCGAAACATCGCCCGAGTAAAAATCAACATAAGGAATCTTGACGGATTTTGATATTTTCCCGAGATTGCCCGCAATGTTTGAAATCGTCACGTCCATGTTCTTCCCTCGGAAACTCCCGTTCAAGTCGAAGGAAAGCACCTCGTTCCGCTCCACCTGCACGCTCACGTTCCCGGCCTGGGACACTGCGGCGTGGAAAATGTTCGTCTTCTGCGTGAAAAACTCGAAGCCGTTGGGAAGCTTCATGGCGATGAGGTCAAAGGGGACAGGATTCGGCATGAAGTCGCCCGAGATGCCCGGGGAGCTGATGTTCACTGTGAGGAACTCAGGCACGGAAAGCCGCTCCGACTCGGCAATGCCGCTCAAATCAAGATGGAGGGGCATACGGGCCTTTTTGTCGCCAAAGGAGAAATCAACAGTGGCATCCATGTTTCCCGCGAAAGTCTTCGGGTCAAGGAATGCGCTCACGCCTGACACCGAGAACGCCGCCCACCTGGCGGTCAGGTCGTAGATGTTAAGCCCCGTCTCGTCGTAAATGACGTTCGCCTGGGCAAAGCACTCTTTTCCGCCCAGCATGACGTTCATCTTTTCAAGGGAAAGCGTGACGAAGGGATTTGAGACAGTTCCGCTCACCACAATCTGTCCCGTCACCTTGTCGGCAGAATCCTGCTTTTTCAGGAACCGCGCCACAGGCACGTCGTTCGCCGTGACTTCCCCGGAGAGCGCGAATTTTGTCTTGAGCGCGTCCAGCGAGAAAGGAAGATGGTGGTCGTTCGCAACATCGGCGGAAAGGAAAATCGTCTCCGCGCTGGAGGCGTTGCGCATGGAGATTTCGGCATGTACAGACTCGAACACGCCCAGCGGCACGTTCACATCGATTCTGCCGCTGCCCTCAAGGGCGGAAACCACGTCCGAGTACACGATGCTGTCGGCGACAAAGCCCGATTTTGTGCCAGTCCCCGAAACGGTGAACCGTGGCGCAAAGGAGATTTTTTCAGACAGCTCCTCGAACTCAAGGCTGTTCACCACCACGGAAAAATCATCAGCAGTCTTTCCGCTGGCAGTAGAGAAGGTGGTGAACGAATAGACCTTGTTCCCCACGGGGAGCGGGAGCGCGGAAAAGCTCACGGAAGCCGAATAGGAGCCGGCCTTCTTGTCCCGCATGACGATGGTGTTGAAATCGTAGTCCCCCGAGACCGAAAGGAAGTCGCCCGTGTATATTCCGGAAAAACTGTAGGGAATGGAATTGCACACAAAATCCGTCGTGAAGGAGAAATCCGAGTAGCCGGACGAAAAGTCGAAGGCGGCAGTCGCCTGGACAAGCTGGCCTGCAAGATGGAGGTCGAACTGGTTCAATTGGAGCATTTCACGGGAACCATTCACCGAAAAGAGAAGAATCTGGTCGTAGTCGTTCGTGTTGGCAAGCACGCAGTCCATGGAATTGTATGTGATGTCGTGGAAATCTGTCGAGACATACAAATTTCCCGAGAAGATGAACGGCTCCAGGAATTTTTTCGCGGAGGCGAACGACTCCCCGCCATTGTCAGGGCGGAGTATGGAAGCGGCTTTCAGGGCGTTCTCCACAAAAAAATCGGAGACTGCGACGGAAGCCTGCACGAAAGGCTTTTTTCCCATCACGTAGCTTCCGTCAATCTCAAAGTGGCAGGAGGAGCCGTAATCGGCATGGGAATAATCATTGAACTCCACGGAAAAATCCACCGAGTCCCTGGACGGGAGCGCGGTGAGCGAAAATGCAGTGAGGGCAATTTCCCCGGCGGTGCGGGTGGAGCCAACGAAAATGTTCGGTGAAAAGCAGAACACGCCGTTTTCGTGCGGCTCAACGTAGACCTCGCTTGAAACGGTGCAGCCGTTTTTGAGGACAAGATGCCCCAGGGAAAGAACGCCGGAAGGAATCTTCTTTTTTATGTCGATGCTGCCCGTGAACTCCGCCGACACCATCTGAGAATCCACGAGAAGCTGCTCCACCAAAACACTCGCCTCGCCTCCAGAGCAGGAAAGACGAGCAGCGCAAGGCCCGTCCAAAAGCTCCTCGCCCAGAACCGACGAGACATCAACAGAATAGGAGAATTTTCCGTCCTTTTGGGAAAGGGACAACCCGCCCGTGACAGTTGTTCCAGCGATTTTTTCCAGCAAGCCGGATTTTTCGCGGACAGAAACAAGGTCGAAGGGGTTCAAGTCCTTGAACTCCGCCAAAAGCCCGCCAGACAGCGACTCCAGCGAAAGCGACGCGTTTATTGAGAGGGGGACGATGGACTTGAACGACTTCAGGGAAACAGTCTTCGCCTCGTACCCCACAAGAAAATCAAGATGTGAAACCGAAAAATCGGCGGAACGATTCTCCGAAAGCTTCACCGTGACCGAACTTCCGTCGATTCCAGGAAGGACGGAGCCGCCTGCGGTGAAGGCACAGGAGAAAACAAGCCGCTTCTTGTCCTTCGTGACAGCGGCGTTCGTGAAATAGAACTTGCCCAAAAAATCAAGGGATATTCCACGGGAGCGCGGCGGCTCCCGCAGCGTCCCCTGGGAGAGGGAAAGTAGCAGGTCGCTGGACGAGTCAACGTAGTGGAGCGAGAGATTTTTTATGAAAACGTCGAAGGGAAGATGAAAATCCGTCTTGGAAAGAAGCTCCAAATCGGCTTGGTCAAGAATCGCCTCCCCCTCATGGTTTTGCGAAAGGGCGGACACGGAGAAGTTCTCCCCGGCATGAACGTCCCTATCCGAAAGAAGATGCTTTAGGCGCACTATTGTCTCAGCGTCCTTCGCCGCATCAAATTCGATTTTTACGCCGCTCACGGTCACATTCTTGACAGCCTTGAGCGCGTTGCGGGAAAACAGCTCAATCAACCGGTAGGAGACAGACACTTTCTTTATGCGCACGATTTCGCGCCTTGTCCCGATGTCGAAAACCGCCACGTCGTTTATGTTGATTGCAGAAAGAATCGATGGGGAAAGTGAGCCATAGGAGACGGAAAGCCCCGTTTTTTCCTGGAGGCTGAGCGCGATGCCCTCCTCCACTTTCCGAATCTGCGCCGAAATTTTAGACAGGATGGGGCGCACAAGGGAAAGAGCCGCACAAAAGAGAAGAATAAAAATCAGGCTTCCGAAACTGACACGGAGCCAGTTTCGCTTCAATATTCCTTTCATTATGGTACTAGCGGTGGGGCATCTCCAAAAACAGAATTTTTTAAAGATTCCCATAGAAAAAAAAGCAAATAATGGCTACTTTTATTGGAGGGAGTTTCAAACTCCTCCACCATACAGTATAACACCCGAGGGGTCAAATGGTATTAAAAAATTTCGTTGTTTTTGAGGGAATAGACGGCGCGGGAACGTCCACGCAGATAGAGCTTTTGAAATGTTCCCGACACAGTGCCTCCTTTGATTTTTCGGCAGAGCCGACGGAAAAGGAGACAGGAAAATTCCTGCGCCGCGTGCTCAAGGGCGATTTTTCGCTGGACGTGCGCACCACGGCCTACCTGTTCGCCGCAGACAGGGCGGAGCATATTTGGGCAAAAGGCGGCATTGCGGACAAGTCGCGGGAGGGAAAAATATGCGTGAGCGACCGCTACCTGTTCTCGAATCTTGCCTACCAGGGCGTGACGTGCGGCGAGGAGCTTCCCAGACTCCTGAACTCCCCTTTCCCGCTTCCGCAAGTCCTATTTTTCTTCAAAATCGACCCCGCCGTGTCGCTTTCTCGGATTGGGGGGCGAAAGACACGGGAAATATATGAGAAAATCGATTTTCTGCAGGAGACTGAAAGGCGGTATGAGGAAATCATCGGCGGGTACGAGAGGGAAAGCGAAAAAAGCGGCATGAAAGTCGTCACGCTGGACGCGGCAAAACCCATGAACGAAGTGAACGCAAAAATCGTGGAGACATTGGTACAGATTGGGCTTTTGGAGGAAGACGCATGAGAAGAGAGATTTCAGCCATGAAATGCGCCATATTCGACATGGACGGAACGCTTGTTGATTCCATGCCGATGTGGCACACAGTCGCCGACAAGTACCTGCTCCAAAACAAGCGCACGCCGGAAGAAAACCTGTGGGACCGGGTAAAGAGGCTCACCGAAACAGAGACAGCCGATTATTTCATAGAACGATACGGAATCGAAAAAAGCCGTGAAAAAATCTGCGGGGAGATAGAGGACATAATCTTCCGCGAATACAACGAGAACGTCGGGCTAAAGGAAGGCGCACTGGATTTTTTGGAGACGCTGCGGACGCGGAACATCCCCATTGCCCTTGCCACCGCCACCAACCGCACCTGCGTCATCGCCTGCCTTGAGCGGCTAGGAATAATTGATTTTTTCACCGTGATTCACACCTGCCTTGACCTGAACACGTCAAAGCATCTGCCGTACATCTTTGAAAAGAGCGCGGCGGACTGCGGCTGCAAAGTGTCGGAGACGGCAGTGTTCGAGGACGCGCTCCACTGCATAAGGACGGCGAAAAACGCCGGGTTCACCGTGGCGGCCCTCTACGACGCAAGCAGCGGGGAAATCACCGAGCCGCCGCTTTCGGACTGGCAGCGAATCACCCAGATTGCGGATGTGTGCGCACAAAATTTCAATGAGCTTTTGAAAGATAATTGATTTGGGAGTATAATGAGAATCATGGACGAATTCAAATCACGACTTGAAAAAATTGAATCGATATTGCAGTTTTACCTCCCCAAAAAAGCTGACTGGAAATGGTCGTCGCTATCCTTTGAGACGCTTGACCCGTGCATAAACGAGTCCCATTTCGCAAACCTCATAGTTCCCTGCGAGAACTTGATTTCTCTGGGCGGAAAACGTTGGAGGCCGCTTCTTGCCGTGTTCTGTGCGGAGCTTGCCGCCAGCGCAAAAACACCCGACGGCCATATCATTGCCGAGCGCACTGAGGCGGCGTACAAGCTCGCGCCGCTCATCGAGTTCGCCCACACCGCAAGCCTCATCCACGACGACATAGAGGACTCCACGGACGAGCGGCGCGGAAAGCCGGCGGCGCACATCACCTACGGCATGGACGTGGCGTTGAACGCCGCAAGCTGGCTCTACTTCCAGGCGGCAACCTGCATCAAGAACCTTTCCGTGAGCGACAGGGAAAAATCCGACTTGTACGAGCTGTTCCTGCTTGAAATGCGCCGCCTCCACCTGGGGCAGGCAATCGACATAAAATGGCACAGGGAGCCTTCGTTCATCCCCACTGCGGACGAATACATGGCAATGGTCAAGAACAAGACCGGAACGCTGGCGCGCCTTGCCACAAAAATCGGGATTCTCGCGGGCGGCGGAACCCACGAGGAAGCGGAGAAATGCGGGGCCATCGCGGAGGAAATCGGCGTGGGCTTCCAGATTCTCGACGACGTGACGAACCTCACCACCGGGAATCCCGGAAAACGGCGCGGGGACGACATTGTTGAGGGCAAGAAGAGCCTTCCCGTCATCACGCACATCAAGAACCACCCCGAGGACTTGGACAAGCTTGCAAGCCTGTTCGGGCAGGCACGGCGCGAGGGAATCGAGTCGCCTGCCGTGGAGGAGACAATCAAGCTGCTTGAAAAGAGCGAGTCGATTTTTGAGGCCAAGACCCGCGGCGACATGATTATCCTCAAAAACTCCAACAGCCTCGCAGAATTCTACGGGGCGACGGGAAGCGATGGCGAGCGCATGATAAAGCTGCTTTTCAAGAAAATGATGAGGGATTAGCCCATGAAAGAAACCGTCTACTCGCTGAACAAGCAGGCGATTGAGCTATCGGACAGGGGAAACTACGAAGAGGCCATCGCGTGCTTCAGGCGGGCAATCACCGTCGAAAAGAACAATCATCTTCTCTTTTTCAATCTGGGCATAACATATTTCCATGCCGGCGATGGGGAAAACGCAAAGAACGCGCTCCTGCAAGCCCATTTCCTGAACCCTGAGGAAATCCAAGTCCTTGAAATGCTCGCCATAGTGTGCAACGAGCTGGGCGAAAAGGAAGAAGCCATGTTCTACTGCACCGAGGCGTTGGACTTGAACTACTACAACCCCGCAATATGGAACACCATCGGGGTCATCTATTTTTCGGTGGAAGAATACAACGATGCCTGCGAAGCCTTTGAGCAGGCAGTATCCCTCAATCCATACTACTACGATGCCTTCTTCAACCTGCGCGACACCTACGAAGAGCTGGGAAACCGCGTGGGCGTGGAAACGTGCGAAAAACAGATGGAAACTCTCAAAGGTCATAAGAATGTGTAACTTCGGGATTGTGGAATCGGTGGGGTCAAAAAAGGGGGAAGCCGTGGTGGTAAAGCCCTATCTCTCCGACAGCTGTATGGGCTGCCAAAACAAGTGCGGCCGATTCGGAAAGCCCATTGAGGCTCTGAACCCGCACCAGTTCCCGCTGAGGGAAAAACAGACCGTCCGCCTGCGCGTGTCGCGCATCCAATTCTTCGTGCAGGGCTTTTTCTCCCTGTTCTTCCCCATCGTCTGCAGCTTCGCATCTCTTTTTGCCGCGCCAAAGCTTGTCGCCCTGCTCTTCAAGACCGATTTTGCATCGCGCCACTTTCAGGCACTGGAGTTCCTCATGGTCCTAGCCACATTCCTGCTCTCTTCCGCCCTCGTCTTTTTCCTGAGCCGCACCGACTTTGTAATTTCCCGCCCCGAGATTGAGGACATCATCATAGACGGCTAGCCAAGTCTTGCCCGAGAAAGCAATACGTTCCGAGCACAGAACGAGTTTGGCTGTGCGAACCTGCGCACGCGGATTTTTTTGTGTCGGATTGCTGGCTTGGGAACGCGGCCCGACTCAGCCCGAGCTATACGGAAAGGCTCTCCGCGCAGAGCGAGTTCCGCAAGCCTGAGATTTCTTCCACAGAAAGCCCGACAGCTTGCGCGATTTGCTCTGGCAAAAGAACATTCATTTTGAGAAGATTCTTTGCAGCCTCAATCTTGCCTTCGCTTAGTCCTTTATCCCTTCCCTCTTTCAAACCTTTCTCTCTGCCTTCGCTCAGTCCTTCTGCCTTGCCCTCGTCAAACGCCATATGCCGCTGGTGCTTGATTTCCTGATCCCATGTCATA
>JAFPYB010000034.1 GCA_017412405.1 Treponema sp.
AAATGTCGGCTATGGACGCGCGAACGGCAGTCCTGAACGGAAGGAATTTTGGTTTTTCCATGAGCACAACGCAGTCCAAATTTCCCAGGGAGAATCCTGCTTTTTTCACGTCGCTCCACACCGTCTTCAGAAGCGATTTCGAATCCGCGTCTTTCCACGTCGGGTCTTCGCTTGGAAAATACGAGCCTATGTCGCCGAGGGCAGAAGCTCCCAAGAGCGCGTCCGTGATGGCGTGCAGGAGAACGTCGCCGTCGGAGTGTCCGGCTTCGCCCTTCTCAAAGGGAATCTCGATTCCGCCGAGAACAAGCCTCCTGTTCTCGACCAAAAGATGCTTGTCGTAGCCAAGCCCTGTGCGAATGTTCATTTTTTCTCCTGCTTTGGAAAAATCCGATTTGTATGTGATTTTTTTGTTTCCGGCTTCTCCCGGAACGATTTTTGTCTTTTGGCTTGTTTGTGCGAACCGGTCAAAAATTTCGGTGTCGTCCGTGAACTCGCCGCCGTTTTTTGCCGCCAGTTTGTGGGCAAAAAAAATCTTCTCAAAATCGAACACTTGAGGCGTTTGGATTGCGGCAAGCTGTCTGCGCACCAGATGGCGCGTTATGAATCCGTCGCCGTCAACTTCTTTCTGGGTGTCTGTGGGCGGTATGCCGGGGGCTGCCGCACCGTATTCCCGTGCCGCCTGAACGCAGCTTTTGATTGTGTCCGGCTGCACGAAGGGGCGAGCCGCATCGTGAATGAGACAAAGGGACGGATGCGTGTGTGCCGCGTCTCCCATCTCCTTGCTCAGCCGCGTGAGGGCGAGCAGTACCGATTCCTGCCTGGACGCGCCTCCCGGGGTGAATATGATTTTTGTCTTTTTTGATTCTGCCAAAGAGCGCACGTTCGGGTCTGAAAAAAATGCGCGTTCCGATTTTTCCTTTTCTGCCGCATCGAATCCCTCGGAGCGGGGATAGGCAACGCAGAGAAAGGAAAGGTTGAGCGTTTTTAGGAACACGGCGGCACAAGTTGAAAGGACGGTGCCGCCGCCGAGGGGAAGGTATTCTTTTTTCTGGCCTGTCCCGAACCGCGTGGAGGCTCCGGCGGCAACCAAAATCAGCGAAAGCATTTACTCTTCGTCTTCGTCGTCATCGTCTTCGTCAGATGATGAATCTGTTTCATCTGAATCGTCCTCGTCGTCCGAATCGTTTGCTTCGTCTGCAAATTCCTCGTCCTCGTCATCCTCGTCGTCAACGATGGTTACTTTCTTTTCGTGGAGTGCGCCCAACGGCTCAAGCTTTGCGTGGAGCATGTCTTCCGCTTCCTTTAGGGAAATGCCCATCGCGAAGGACAGCTCGTCTTCCATGAGCTTTCTTGCGCTGTCGAACAGCTTTCGCTCCTGGATTGGAAGCTCCTTGACCTTTGAGCGGTGGTAAAGACAGCGCACAATGCTTGCGATGTCTGTGACGCTTCCTTTTTTGAGGAGGTCAAGGTTCATCTGGTAGCGGAGCTTCCAGTCCGAAGTGACAGGCTCAATTTCGTCTGAGAGCGATTCGAGGGCTGCCTTTGCTTCTTCCGCCGACACGATTGCGCGGATTCCGACGGTGCCCGCTTTTTCCACGGGAACGAGCACGTCCATGTCGGACACGTCGATGTGAATCTCATAATACGGAACCATTGCCCCGTCTATTTTCTGGTCATAAATATCGGTGATTTTTCCAACACCCTGACTGGGGTACACGATTTGCTGTCCAATAGAAAATTCCAAATTTTCGTTACTCATAGTCTTACTATTCTACTGAAATGAAGCGGGGAATTCAATTGTGGTGCAACCTGCCGATTTTTTATGGCACAATTTTCTTGAAAATGACATGGTTTTCTTGATTCTTCAAACAGTTTCATGTATAATACGGAAAATTTATTCATTTTGTGCGTATAAACGCCTTTTGATTCGCGTTTCAATTCTTTAAAAAATCAGTTTTTAGTTTTTTTGGTCTGATGTGGCAAGCGATTCCTCGTGCGTTTTGCGCAGAGGAGATTTTATGGAAAACGAAGATTTTTCTTTCCAGGAAGAAGTGACGGCGGGCGGCCGGTTGCCAGAAGAATCCGCCGGGTTCGAGGACAATGGCTCATTCATCGAGGGGCAGTTTGAGGACGGTTTTGGTGACGAGGAGCTTTCCGAGGAGGACGATGGGGAGCTTTCCTTTGCCGACTTGGGGCTTGACGATTTTATCCTTGATGCCATCGAGAAAAAGGGGTTCAAAACACCGTCCCCCATTCAGGCCTTGGCAATTCCCCGCCTTTTGAGCGGAGACGCGAACATCATCGCCAAGGCGCGTACCGGCACGGGAAAAACGGCGGCATTCGGGCTTCCAATTGTGCAGCGCATCCACGAGGAGAGCGACCACGTTCGCGCCCTTGTCCTTGAGCCGACTCGGGAGCTTGCAATCCAGACATGCAACGAGCTTGTGTCCTTTTCAAGCTCAAAATACCCGCGTGTGGCAGTCTTGTACGGCGGCGCGTCTTACGGGGACCAACTCCGCGCTCTCAAGAAGGGCGTGGAAATCGTCGTGGGAACTCCGGGGCGCGTGCAGGACCACTTGGAGCGTGGTACGCTGAAACTGGACAAAATCGACTACTTCATTCTGGATGAAGGCGACGAAATGCTGGACATGGGATTCGTTGACGACATCGAAAACATTTTTGCCCAGGCAAATTCCCAGGCGCGTATTTTGCTTTTCAGCGCGACAATGCCCAAGCCCATTCTGCGGATTGCAGAGCAGTTCATGGGCGACTACGAAATCTGCGAGGAGGAGGGCTTTGTCGAAGAACCTCTTCTCATCGAACAAAAATACTGGCTTGTGCGTGAGAGCGACAAAATCGAGGCTCTCGTGCGCCTCATCGACATGAGCCCGAATTTCTACGGCCTTGTGTTTACCCAGACGAAAAACGATGCCGACACTGTGTCGCGCCTCTTGGACGAGCGCGGCTACGATGCTGCGGCATTGCACGGCGACGTGCCACAGGGGCAGCGCGAGAAAATCCTTGCCCGCTTTCGCAGCCGCAAGACGCGCGTTCTTGTCGCCACGGACGTTGCGGCGCGTGGAATCGACATTTCGGGGCTTTCCCATGTCGTGAACTATTCTCTTCCCTACGATGCGGCAACGTATGTGCACCGCATTGGGCGCACGGGGCGGGCCGGCACCAGCGGAAGCGCGGTCACGTTCGTGCGTCCCGAGGAGAGGCGCAAGCTTGAGTTCCTTCGCGGCAATGTGCGCCGCGCGGCCAAGGGCGAGATGACGGAAGAGCGCGTTCCGTCGGTCAGGACTGTGCTGGACGTAAAGCGGAGCCGTATGCTGGACACGCTCAAAGTGCAGCTGGGGCTTTTGAAGGATCCTGCGGACGTGGGGGATGAGGCGGGGAACAGCCGCTACATAATCAAGAACGAGGCGGAAGAAATCGTTCCGCTTCCAGAAAGTGGCGAGAATCAGGCTGATGGAGAATCTGGCCAGACTGTCGAGGGCGGGACCGGCGATTTTGTTCCTGCCCTCAAGGAAGTGGAGCCGGTTTTCATGGAAATGGCCCAGAATCTCTGCGAGGGGCAGGACGCTGTTTCTGTTCTTGCGGGCGTTCTTTCTGCCACATATGGAAAATCGCTGGACGAAAGCCACTACGGTCACATCAGCGAGGTGAGAAGCCCCAGGGAACGGCGGTTTGGGGAGCGCGGGAGCGTTCGCGCAAACCCGAACCAAAAGCGTCTTTTTGTCCAGCTCGGGCGCAAGGACGGCTTCAATCCACGGGAAATCGCGAACTATTTCAGCCAGCTTCTCCACATTCCAGGCCGGCAGGTTGACCAAATCAACGTGCGCGACTCGTTCAGCCTCATTTCGCTTCCAAACGAAATAGCCGACAAGGTGCTTGATATGTCCCGCCGCAACTCCAACTTGCCCCACATCCACGTTGACACGCAGTCTATGGGCGATGGCCGTGGTCGTGGCGGACGCGGTTTTGGCCGGGACGGGGGCTTTCGTGGCGGTCGGAATTTTTCCGAGCGCGCGGGGCGAGGATTCGGCAGGGAGCGCGAAAGGGCGGGGCGCGGCCGGGAATCGGGCGCGCGCAGCGGCTCCAATGCCCGGGTGCGCGTCCATACGCCAACGGAGCGGACGGGCGCGTCTTCGTACAAAAAATCAAACCGCGGCTCTGAATACTAATCTTTGGCGGCAGGTTGGTTTTCAATCAGCTTGCCGCAATTATTCTGGTTAATTGTCGTTAACTTGAATGACAAAAATCCGAGAAAGTATTAGACTGTCATCATGAAAAATTTACGGTGGATTTTGTCTATAGTACGAAATATTGTTCCTTTCTTTTTTCATTACATTCCTGTTGCCGAAAAAATGCTGAAAAATCGGGATGCGTATTCTGACGAGGACAGGTTTCGCTTGGCGCAGAAATTCACTAACCGCGTCCGGGTCGCGTCACTCTCGGAAACAGCCGTGTTCGGTGAGGAGAACATTCCCAAAGAGGGCGGATACATCATGTATTCGAACCATCAGGGAAAATACGACGGCGTGTGTATGTGCTGCTACCACCCAACGCCGCTTTCGATTTTGTGGGACGTGCAGTCGTCGCACCAGATTGTGGCCAAGCAGGTGTGCGCCCTTCTTGATTGCGAGCGGATTGACCACACAAAGCCCGCAGAATTCATGCCGATTGTAAAGGCTATTGCGGAAAAAGCCGCCAATGGCAGGGCTTACCTCATCTATCCAGAGGGCAAAACGAGCGGCTCGAACGAGCAGCTTCTTGAATTTCAGACGGGCTGCTTCATGGCGTCTCTTCTTTCCAAAACGCCTATTGTGCCTGTCGTCCTATACGACTCCCACAAGGCCATGAACACGAGCGACATATTCCACACGGTTCGGACGGAGCTTCATTACCTGAAACCCATTCCATATTCCGAGTATGGCAGGATGAACCGAAAGAAAGTGGCCGCCCTTGTGCAGAGCCGCATTCAAGAGAAGCTGGATGAAATAAATCGGGAAAAACAGCAGTAGGAAAATGACCCGGGAGCCAGTGGCTTATATCTTGTATATGACCAGCTTCCGAATCAAGAAATTCCACCCGAACACAATTCCTGTCGCAAGGATTTTTGAAATCATTTCGGAAATCGCGAATTTTTCCACTGCGACAGCCATGATTGCAATGTTTAGCAGAAGTCCGACGATGCTCACCGCGTAGATTTTGAGCAGTTCACCTGCTGTGTTCTGTTTTGACGCGTGGAAAAGAATTAGCCTTCCGAACAGCCAGTTTGCCGCCGTGGAAAGAATGAACGCAAGAGCCGTCGCGGGGGCATAGTGCAGGGCGCATACGGTGTTCAGCGCATAGAACGCGCCCCATTCTACGAGCGTGGCAAGCCCTCCGACGATGAGATACAGAAAAATCTGAATCGATGTTTGTTTTAGTTTCATTGCTCTGCCTTGGTTTGTTTTATTTCAAGCAAAACATAATTATCATCTTCGTAGAGTGTATGATTTATTTTTTTTAGAGCGGATTGCATAGAAAATTTGTCATCTGCTAAAACAGCGTTTTTTTCAATAACAAGGATTTTCTTTGCATCTTTGGAAAGATTGGGAAAAAGATTGTGCATATCCTCAATAGAATTTATTTTGTAAACTCTTTTTCGGGAAATTGCTAATTCGTGAGGAGGATAATTAGGGATTTCATGGCTGAATGAAAAGCAAACATTTTCAAATGAAGTATTGTTTCGTAAAACATCAGCAAGTTGATGGTCATGAAATTCAGCTTTTCGACTTTTATAGAAATCTCTCGATGAAAAAGGAACTCCTGTAATTGTTACAAAACAAAGGAACAGAATTGAAAAAAGTCTGAAAAACGAAGAAAATGCGTTAAATTTGCTTTCAAATTTCCACAACTTGCAAATAAAAGCTGAAGATATGACTGGAAGTATTGCAATACACCAACCAAGTTTTATCATTGAAAATTCATGAATTGCAGAATGATTTTTAAGAAATGCAATTTGTAAAAGTGGTGAGGCGATTCCTATCAAAATGATTGCTCCATTGTTTCCAAGCAAAGTATTTTTGATAGCTATTGCACATTTGTATTCTGAGCGTATTATTTTTGTTGAATTTATGAGAGCAAAAACAACAAGCAACACCAAAGGAAGCATTTTTAGATTTGTCAAACCAAATGCAAAAATAAAGTTTGCACAAAGATGAATCAAAACAAAACTTGGAGAATTGAATTCGCTATCAGAAAATCCTGCTCGAAACATAAATTTATTTTTTAATATTTCTTCCCAATTTGAAATTGAAAAAAGTTGATATGCAAAAAATCCTACTGCAAGCAACACGGGAATTGCGTACCAAAGAGAACTCATAATTATTTTTGAAACAGTAGTTTTTGCTTTTATACATCGAGCTATCATAACTATAAAAGCTACAAATGCTAAAATCCAAAAATAATAGTCCATCAAGATTCCTGCAAAAATCAAAAATGATTTTATTACATTAAGCAAAATAGAACTAACTTTTGACTTGCACCAATAGCTTTCATATTCAACAAGCAAAAAAGCCATAACAAAAAGAATTACACATTGGTCTGTAAAATAAATATTCGCTAAATACCAAACATTTGTTGGAAGCCACATCCAAAAGCCAGCAGAAAAAAGACTTACAACGGAGCGTTCAACATCTGATTTTATTCCTATCTTTCCAAGAAATCGGTAAACAAAAATTGCAAAAAGCAAAATTTCAAGCAGAAATAAAACATTTTGCAAATGCTTTAAAAACGAAATGTCAATTTGAGTTTTTCCAAAAAGCCTTGCAAAAATATAAACGAACAAAGTTGAACCAGAAGGATAAGAAATATAGGGACATCGTTCCTCCAAATCATTAAATTCAATTGAGTTTGGAGATTCAAAATTTATAAAATGCAAATTTTGAGGGCTTTCTTCAAGCCAGTTATTCACAAACTTTAATGTTGAAGCTGACAACCAACTATGCACTCCCTGATTGTTGGTATAATCAATTTCAAACACGGTTTTAAAACTTGCAAAAAAAGCAAATGTCAATAAAATTGCTATAAATAAAAAATTGACGGGTGATTTATTAAAAATCTTATTTCCCCTCATGGTATTCCTTCTCTGTGTTCACGTTCCAGACGTTCGACTTGTCCGTGCTTCCGCTTAGGATATTGCGGACGGTCTCGAACGAGGTCATCATCGAATGGTCTATGTTGTTGTAGCGGTGCTGTCCGTTCCGTCCCACGCAGTAGAGGTTTTCGATTCCAGAAAGCCAGTCTCTGAGCGTGTCCATCTCGGCATAGGTGTCGAAGTAGGCGGGGTATGCCTTTTTGACGCGCTCCAAGTGCGTGTCAAGCACATCGTCCGCGCTTTCCACAAGACCGAGCCTAACCATCTCGCCGATTCCGAACGCGGAAAAGTCCGCTTCGCCCATCGTCCACAAGTTGTCGCCCTCGTTCACGAAATATTCAAGACCGAGCCAGACTGTATGCTCCAAGTCGCGCACCATGTAAGGCGACCAGTTGTTGTAAATTTGGAATCGCCCCATCTTTACGTTCCTGTCCTGCACATACACCCAGCAGTCGGGCACGATGCCAGCCACGGTCTTGAGAGCAGTCTTGTTCTTAAGCGCGAGGTGCTTGACCAGAACGCCGAGCGTCATGTAGTCGCGGTACGGAAGCCCGCGGGCAATCCGCGCGATGTCGGCGGAAACGTCGTTCATTCCAAGAACAAGGTCTTTTATCGGCATGGAGGAAATCACAATATCGCCCGCGATTTCGGTTCGTGTGCCGTCCTTCTCATATGCGAGCGAGGTGATTGTTCCCCTTGCACTGCGATTGAGCGACACCACCTTTGCGTCCGTTATGATTGTCCCGCCCATCTCGCGCACTTTTTCCGCCGCGATGTCCCAGAGTTGACCGGGCCCGAGCTTTGGGTACTTGAATTCCTCTATGAGCGATGTTTCGATTTTCCTGTTCTTCTTTTTGAATATTTTTTCTAGCACGTCCTTGAACACGGCGGAAATGGAAAGTCCCTTCACGCGCTGTGCGCCCCACGACGCGTCTATTTCGCTCGGATGTCTGCCCCACAGGTTTTCGGTGTAGTATTCAAAGAACATCTCGTAGAGCTTCCGCCCGAATCGGTTTATGTAGAAATTCTCAAGGTTTGTTTCGGGCAGTTTATGGAACACGGAGCGGAGATATGAAAAGCCGACTTTCATCATGTTCAAAAAGCCCATGTTCAAAAGCGTCTCTTTTTTGAGCGACACGGGGTAGTCGTAGAATTTCGAGTCGAAGAGGATTCGCGAGACGCGGTGCCTCGTGAGCATGACCGCATCTTCCGTCTCCGGGTCTGCGCCGCTCGGTGCAAGCGGGACGTTCCGCCCCAGCATGATGTCGTCCTTTGCGGGGGCTCCCTGCATGGGAAGCAGCTTCTCCCACCAATTGTTCACTTCTTGCATTTTTGAGAAGAATCGGTGTCCGCCCATGTCCATACGGTTGCCCTTGTGGTTCACCGTGCGCGATATTCCGCCGAACACGCCGCTTTCTTCAAGGACGACGACTTCGTGCTCCTGGGATTTTTTGAGCAGTTCATATGCGGCGGTGAGACCGGCAGGCCCCGCGCCGATAATCAAAACTTTTTTCATGTGCATGTTATGATAAATTCATAAGGTCAAATGTCGAGTTTTGCGAATAAGAATCTCGTGAAAGTTCACAAGTTCGCTTTGTGAACTTGTGAATCTTCCATATTGGCAAAGGGGCTGTCTAAAAAGCTCAGTTAGCTGTGTCATTCCGAACTCGTTTCGGAATCTCAACGCTTCTGATAGCGTAGATGCTGAAACAAGTTCAGCATGACACCTGCTTCTGGGACAGCCCCATTTTTTTACAGCTTACAGGCTTGCGTGGCATGTTCGGGCGATAACATCGTCCTGCTGCTCCTTCGTAAGATTGATGAAGCGCACTGCGTAACCTGAGACGCGAACCGTGAAGTTTGCGTACTCCGGCTTTTCAGGATGAGCCTGACAGTCCTTGAGCTTTTCAACGCCGAAGACGTTCACGTTCAAGTGGTGCGCTCCCGTGTGGCCTGAGTCAGGCCCAATGTCAAAGTAGCCGTCAAGCACGTTCACGAGGTTTTCAACACGCTCGCTCTTGTCATGACCGAGAGCCGACGGGTTGATTGTCTGCGTGTTGGAGATTCCGTCCAGCGCGTAGTGGTACGGCAGTTTTGCAACGGAGTTGAGCGACTTTACGAGACCTTTTGTCTCTGCGCCGTAGCTCGGGTTTGCTCCCGGTGAGAACGGCTCGTGGGCCTTTCTTCCGTCTGGGAGTGCGCCGGTTGCTTTTCCGTACACGACGTTTGACGTAATCGTGAGGATTGACGTTGATGGCTCCGCATTGCGGTATGTCGGGTGCTTTCTGATCATTGCCATGAATGTCTTGAGAAGCCAGACCGCAATCTCGTCTGCACGGTCGTCGTCCTGGCCGTAGCGCGGGAAGTCTCCCTCAACAACGAAGTCTTTTGCCAAGTTCTTGACGACTTCGATTGTCTCGCCGGTCTTCTTGTTCTTCACCTCAACATCGCCGCGGATGACCTTGACTTTCGCGTACTTGATTGCAGAAAGCGAGTCGACGACGTGGCTGAATCCTGCAATACCAGTTGCGAACGTGCGCTTAACGTCTGTGTCCTCAAGGGCAAGCTCTGCAGCCTCGTAGTAGTATTTGTCGTGCATGTAGTGGATTGCGTTGAGCGCATTCACATAGATGTCGGCGAGCCATTCGAGCATTGCAATGTACTTGCGCTCCACTTCCTTGTAGTTGGAAGCATCGAGGACATCGGCAGTGATTGGCGCGAACTCAGGACCGACCTGAACGCCCGGAGTGAGTCCGTCGGCTTCATCGCGACCGCCGTTGATTGCGTAGAGAAGAGCCTTTGCGAGGTTTGCGCGCGCTCCGAAGAACTGCATCTCTTTTCCTGTCTGTGTGGCAGATACACAGCAGCAGATTGAGTAGTCGTCACCCCAGATTGGGCGCATAACATCATCGTTCTCGTACTGGATTGACGATGTTTCGATTGAGATGTGTGCGCAGTATTTGCGGAATGCTTCCGGCAGCCGTTTTGAGTAGAGGACTGTCATGTTCGGCTCGGGGCTTGGTCCCATGTTTTCCAGCGTGTGGAGGAAGCGGAAGCAGTTCTTTGTGACCATGGAGCGTCCGTCCTGGCCGAGTCCGCCAACTTCCAGCGTTGCCCAGATTGGGTCTCCCGAGAAGAGGTTGTTGTAGCTTTCGATGCGGGCAAAGCGAACCATGCGGGCCTTCATGACAAAATGGTCGATGAGCTCCTGTGCCTGTGCCTCGGTGATTTTTCCTGCTTTCAAGTCGCGCTCAATGTAGATGTCGAGGAACGTTGAAACGCGTCCGATGGACATTGCGGCGCCGTTCTGCGTCTTGATTGCGGCCAAGTAGCCGAAGTAGAGCCACTGCACTGCTTCTTTTGCCGTTGAGGCCGGTTTTGAGATGTCAAAGCCGTACAAAGCCGCCATCTCCTTGATTCCCTTGAGAGCCTTGATTTGCTCTGCGACTTCCTCTCGGAGGCGGACGACTTCTTCTGTCATTGTGCCGTCGCCGATGTTGGCAAAGTCAGCCTGCTTGTATTTGATGAGGGCATCGATTCCGTAGAGAGCCACGCGGCGGTAGTCTCCTACGATTCTTCCACGTCCGTATGTGTCGGGCAATCCTGTGAGGATGTGCGACGAGCGTGCTTTGCGGATTTCCGGCGAGTAGACGTCGAACACTGCGTCGGAGTGTGTCTTGTGGTACACCGTGAAAATCTTGTGAAGCTCCGGGTTCGGTGTGTAGCCGTACTGCTCCAAGCTCTGCTCTGCCATGCGGATTCCGCCAAAGGGCATGAACGCCCGTTTCAACGGCTTGTCTGTCTGCAATCCCACAACCTGCTCCAAATCCTTGAGGCTCTCGTCAATGTAGCCTGCTTTGTGGGCAGTGAGACCAGTAACGATGTCGGTGTCCAAATCGAGAACGCCTGAACGCTCTTTTCCGTCTTTTCCTACCGATTTTTTGTTGTGCTCTGCTTTCTGGAGCTCCTGCAATTTAGCGAACAATTTGTTCGTTGCCTCTGTGGGTCCTGCGAGGAATTTTTCGTCTCCATCGTATGGTGTGTAGTTGTTCTGAATGAAGTCGCGAACATTGACTTCTTCTTTCCAAAGGCGACCCTTAAAGCCGTTCCAAGCCTCTGCCATAAAATCTCCTTCCCGCATTGGATACAAGCCGTGAAGAGCAAGGGTTTTGGAACATTGGGCGTTAGCCTGCCGGGCGAATGGGCATCACAGATTCCCGATAACGGGTGTAATGACAGACCGCGCCCAGTAAGGTGGCTGAATCAGCCGAATGTGTCCAAAAACAGATGTGAACAGGGCTCGTATTTATGCAAGCAATATTGTTACGATTCCGTTAGCAAATACTAACGGACTGTTTTTCTGACACAAGAAGTATAGCGTATTCGTTGCTGTTTTACAATCGAAACTTCCCTAAATTTCTTCCACGTCCTCAACATCGGAGATGATTTCAAGGTAGTCGATGTAGCCTTTTGAGTTTGTGCGCTTTAGGACGATGATGGAAAGGTCGTCCTCCCGCTTTGCGCCGTTGGTGAAAAGGTACAGCTCGTCAACTATGTCCTCAAGAATAGACTGGGCATCTTTTGGCGCGGAATTGCGAAGAATCCGCATGATGCGCTCCTTGCCGAATTCCTCCTTTTCCTTGTTCATCGTCTCGGTAAGCCCGTCGGTGAATATTACGAGGACATCGCCCACGCCCATGAAGAACACGAGGTTCGGGAAGCACACTGGGATTCCCTTGATTCCGATGGCTCCGTACTGCTCCTGGGTGTCGTCCCGGATTATCTCGGACACCAAATCGTCCTTTGCCGAATAGAAGCATGGGTTTGGATGCCCTGCGTTGGACATTTCCACGCGGCATATGTCGTTGGGGTCGAACTCGGAGAAGCGGAAGAGAAGGCCTGTGAGGTAGTTCTCGATTTCGCCCTTCGCTTCTATTACTTCGTCGTTTATGCGGTAGAGGGCCTCTGAAAGGAGGCGGAATTTTTCTTTTGCCCGCTTGAATTCCTGGAAGATGATTCCCTTGCAGAGCATGGTGATGAGGCTTGAGGCTATGCCGTGCCCGGACACGTCGAAGAGGGAGAATCCGTCCAGCTTCGTGCCGTCGTGGTAATAGTCGTACAGGTCGCCCGAGACTTTTGCGGCGGCTTCGTAGCATATGGCTATGTCCCAGCCCTTGAAGTTGATTGACGGGTACGGGAAGAATTTTTTCTGCACGATGGAAGCCATCTCAAGGTCGGTGTTTGCCCGCCAAATCTCCTGCTCCAGCTTTTCGTTTGCCACGGATATTTCTTTTGTCTGCTTTTCGACTTCGCTTTTCAGGTTCTTGGTCAAGTATGCGTTCTGGGACTGCGCTCTGGCGAATTTTATGGTGAGCATGAAGATGAAAGCCAGAATCGTAATCTGCATTCCGAAAATCGTGACGTAGTTTGTCATGTGGGTCTTGGAGACCGAGCGGATTATGATGTCTATAATCATTCCGATTAGGGCGGGCGCAAGGCTTGCCAAAAGCGACAGCGCGTGCTGCCTCGAATTTTTGTTGATTATGCTCTGGATAAGGTACGTCATGGCGATTCCGCCCTGCACCAAAAGAAGGGAGAACATATACGGCATGAGCTTTATGAGGCTGTTGTAGTCGGGGGCAAAAATCGTTTCCAGAGTCGCCGCGCCCAGGATTGAGTACCTGATGATTTTGGCGGGCTTTTTTTCCTTTACGTTCAGGAAGTTCACGATGAAGTAGGCAAGGAAGAAAATCATAAAATATATGCCTATGCAGAACGTGGACTTTATGAAGGCCGTGTATGAAAAGTCAAGGCGCGTGTAAAGGGGGATGTCGTTGATGAAGAACGGCATGAGGAACACCATGGTGGATATGTTCATGAGGGCGAAGGACAGGTAGTATTTGTCCTCCCGCTGCCACAAGTACATGAGCAGGTATAGCACTGCAGCGCAGAACATGATTCCCTCGAACAACATGTAGACTTTTGAGTTGTTGAAGGAAATTCCGTCCGCCGCGTTCCTCACGTCGGCGTAGTCGCCCACGAAGGAATTCTGGGAGATGTGGCTGCGTCCGTGCGCCCACACCTTGATTAGTATTATGTTGGTGCCAAGCTGCTTGAGGAAGTTCTTTGGCAGGTGGTAGAAGTGGGACGTGAACAGCGGGCTGCGTTCCTTTGGCGGGAACGAACCGTAGCCGCCCGCAAAGTTCCCGTTTATGTACACTTCGTCGGAAAAATGCAGGAACTCGATGAAAAGACCAAGCTCGCGGTTGCGCAAGTTCTCCGGGATGCTGAATTCGACTCGGAGCCAGACGTAGTGCCCATCCTGCCCGGCGACTTTTGCGATGTTCTGCTTTGTGTCCATGTTGAATTTTTTGAACGATGAGTAATCGTTTATGGCATCGTATACAGTTGAATGGTCGCCAACGTTGAGATAATAGAAATTGCTTAATTGTATACGATTGGAATCCTGTTTTTTGCATGAAACAGTGAAAAGTGAGAAAAATATGCAAATCGAAAGAAAAAGATTCCGCATAATAAAAAAAGTATATCACATTTTTGGAGATAATGGAAATTTTCTGTTGAACCAGCCTGAAACATTGCTGCGGCAAAAAGTCCAGGACGGTCTTGAAACCCCGGCTTGTCCGGAAAGCAGAAAGTTTCCCGGACAAGCCGGCTATTCTCCATAATATAGGCTTATCTGCTCATATTCTGCCTTGTGCCGCGATTTTATGAACAATGCCCGCTCCTTGTCGCGGTAGTTGAAGCCCGATGTGTTGTACCGCTCAAAGCGCACGTCGGAATGGTAGGGCATATTGTATATTTCGATTTTGCCGAAGGGCTGTATGCCTGCGATGATGAGGTGCTGCGTCTCGCCCACGGGGAATTTCGCGCGGATTATGCCCACGCCGCCTTTTTCCTCGTACACGATTCTGTCGCTCGCCGTCCATGCCCAGATGTTCTTCCCGTTCTGGCGGTAGAGCACTGCGTAGTGCGGGTAGTACGGGTTTTTTGCCACGATTGGGTAGGCTGTTGCCATGGTGATTATGTCCAGGTTCTGCGACAAGGCCGTGTTCGTGAGCGCAAAGCCCGCCGTCTTCAATTCCTGGGAATGGGTGAACGAGCCGTATTCAAGGAGCGTGGCTCCAGTCTCAAGGGCGAGGAGCGGGGAGGCGGGAACATCGTTTTCCACGATGGAAAGCCCGTTTTCCCCCAGCACGCATTTTGATTGGATTGAAGAAACGCAGGAGCTGAGGACGTTCTCAAGCAAATCCGCCAAGTCCGATTTCAGCTCTTTGAGCCTGAGATATGTATGCAGGATTCCGAAGGACTGGGCCACGGTGAACAAGGCCTCTTCCTCGGTTTTTTCTTCCGCGCCCTTTTCCGCCGCGATTTTTGATGGAAGCGAGAGAAGTTTTTTGATGTTCTCCGTGCTGCCTGCAAAATAGACGTACTCGGCGAAATCCTCGTTGGCGAAAATGTTTGGCGAGCCTGATTCCAGTGCGTTCAAGACCATTTCCCGCATATTCTGGTTGTGGGCTTGGAGGCTTGTGTTCATAGCTTCCAGCGAGCCGAAGAACGGGGTGGTCAAATACGTCATGCGGTTGCCTTTCTTGAAGGAGTCCGGCACCTGGGAAACGGAGTCCCGGTATTTTCCGTCCAAGAGCATTTGGGAGACGTAGGCTGCCACTGCTGGTTCCGAAATCTGCGAAGGCGTTTTGAACGAGTCTATGACGTGGCCCACGAGTTTTTCCCTATATGAAGCCATGAGCGATTCGTAAGTAGCTTCCTGGGCGAAGGGGCTGTCCGCCGGAATCGAGGTGAACGAGAACACGCTGGAGGGATTGTATTCGGTGTACAGTGCAATTTGATTCAGCCTCGTGAGCGTGAGCGAGTCGTCGTCCAGGCGGGCTGCGGCAAGGCTGTAGTGCTTGTTCTTGGAGCTGATTATCTCTTTTGCGGCGAATTTTTTTGTAACAGTGAATCCTGACGCTGGTTTGTATGGGAAAGAGATTTCAGACGCGTTGTCCGCCAGTTCCGCAAGAACCGTGAGCGAGGCTTTTTCCGATGTGTCGCTTACGGCAAATACGACGGAGGACGTTTCCCCGCTCTCGTCCACAAAGTTGAACCGATAGGAGAGGGGTGTGGGCTGCTCGTATGAAACAAGTGTAAGGTTCTCAATTTTGTTCTGTTCTGATACAGTTATCTTCGCCGGTGCGAATTCGTCCGATGAGAACGAAATGCCGTCAAAGGAAACTTGCAGCGAATTCTTGAGCGAAATTGTGCCGTCCGGCTGTTGGGTTTGTGCCAGCGACACGCGGAGCATACCGCTGTTCTTGGCAAGGACCGATTCGTTCCTAAATTGGAGGAAAAAAATTCCGACAATAATAAAACCATACAAAGCTGTTAAAGCTATGAATTTCTTTACAGGATGCTTAAACATTCTTAAAAGTTTATCAAAATAAGGTGAAAATTAAAACATGAAAAAAACACTGATTGTCATTTCTGGATTTTTTATTGCGACAAGCTTGTTCTCTGCTGCTCCTGCTGCTTCCGGGGCAAAAACGGAAAATTCCGTGAATGCGGAGGGTGTTGCCTTTGCCGAAAAATTGAGCCGCGTTCTTGAGAGCGGGACGCTTGAGGAGGCGATCGCGCTTTTCGATTCCATGCCGGAGAGCCAAAAGGACGATGTTGACCTCATGTCCCTGAAGGCGTCGCTTTTGGTGTCTGCCGGTCGGATAGGCGAGGCGGAGAAAATCGCGGCGGCCCTCCTTGCAAAAAATCCGAAGGATGTCGAGATTCTTGGGCTGAACGCAATCATCGCAAAGCAGAAGAACGATTCTGCAAAGATGAATCAATACCTCAAGCAGATTATCGCAATCGAGCCGAAGAACGCCGATGCCAACATAGAGCTGGGAAATTCCGAGGCTCTCAAGCGCAACTACCGCAATGCCAGGGACTACTACAGAACCGCGCTTTTGAGCGACCCCAAGAGCGAGGAGGCACTGTTCGGCTACGGAAAAATGGTCTATTTCCTGGGAAAAAACGACAAGGAGGCAAAAGATATTTTTGACCGCCTCATTGCGCTCAACCCGAACAACGCCCAGGCCTACTCGTACCGCGGAAAGCTGGAGTCCGAGAACAGGGAGTACCGCTCGGCGCGGGAATATGCCCTCAAGGCTATTGCCATAGAGCCGGAGAACAGCGACTTCTATTTTGATTTGGGAACGTACTGCCGCTACCTGGGCGATTTTGCTGGCGCGGAAGAGGCATGGACAAAGGCGAAGAATCTTGACCCCGACTATTTCTTGGGCTACGCGTACCTTGCTGGATTGTACGACGAGCAGAACAAGGCACAGGAGGCTTTGGAGAATTACCGCAAGGTGGTGGAGAAGAATCCTCAATATTACTATGCGTATGAGTCGCTGGGAATCCTTGCCTGGCACGACAAGAACTATGACGAGGCGAAGGACGCGTTCGAGGAGGCAAGAAAGAAGAATACGTCGAACGTGTCATACACGCTCATGATTGCGGCTTGCTACATGAAGAAGAACAATTATCAGGGCTGCAAGTCGTTCACCGAAAAGGCGATGAAGGGTATGGACAGGAATTCCACCGAATATCTGCTTGTGCGCCTTTACCACGACCAGGCTGGGGAGGCGGCTCTTGCCCAGAAAATCCAGAACGAGACGAACAAGACGAAGAAGGGAAAATATCTGTATTATTTTGCCCTTTACTACGATTTGAAGGGAAAATTCGATTTGGCGCAGAAGTATTATACTGAAATCACGGACATGAAAAGTCCCATGTTTTTTGAGTATCGTCTTGCCCAGTGGGAAATCGAGCCGAGCTGATTTTTGGCTGCCGAGCCTTTTTTCGGAACTTTTTCATTGCTTGAAAAGAGGTTTGCAAAAATCTTTCTATATAAAATGTCATTTTGGTAATCGGGGAAAAAAGTGGGGCAAACGAAAAAGATTATTACTTTTGGTGAGAAACAGATTGTGCTGATTGGAACGGCACATGTCTCAAAGGAAAGCTGCGATGAAGTCGCGCGGGAAATTCGGGGGGAGCTTCCGTCCTGCGTGGCAATCGAGCTTGACGAGCAGCGTTATGCGTCGCTCAAAAATCCCGACAGCTGGAAAGAGCTTGACATCATAAAAGTCCTAAAGGAAAAGAAAGGATTCCTTCTCTTGGCGAACCTTGTCCTTGCATCGTTCCAGCGGCGCATGGGCGTGAACATTGGCGTAAAGCCCGGCGACGAGATGCGCGCTGGAATCGATGTGGCGGAAGAGCTGGGCATCGGCACCGTAATGGTTGACCGCCCAATCCAGACAACCCTCCGCCGCGCCTGGGCAAAAACGGGCGGCATGGGCAGAATCAAGCTGCTTTCGGCATTGATTTCCAGCGCTTTCGACACAGAAGAAATCAGCACGGAGCAAATAGAAAACCTGAAAAAATCCAACGAGATGGACGGCATGATGGCGGAACTTTCCGAATTTTTGCCCGCCGTAAAGGAAGTGCTCATAGACGAGCGCGATTTTTACCTTGCGGCGCACATTTGGAAGGCTTCCGAAGGAAAGGAGAAGACACTTGCCGTGCTTGGCGCGGGCCATCTTCCGGGCGTGGAGAAGCACCTTGCCCTCCTTGCAGACGGCAAGGAGACCCCGGACACGGCCCAAATCAGTTCCCTGCCCAAAAAAAAGCCGCTGTCAAAAATCATCTCCTGGGGCATTCCCGCGCTCATCATCGCGCTTATTGCCGCGGGCTTTGTCTGGGGCGGCATGAGCAAGGGCGCGGATTTGCTCGGCTCATGGCTCTTGTGGAACGGAATCCTTGCCGGAATTGGCGCGCTCATTGCGCTTGCCCATCCTCTTGCGCTCCTGGTGTCTATTGTGGGCGCACCCTTCACGTCCCTCTGCCCCTTTGTGGGAATCGGGCTTTTGGCGGGCTTTGTGCAGGCCGTGGTCAAAAAGCCAAAGGTGAGCGACATTGAGCGGCTCCAAGACGATGTTGCAAGCGTGAAGGGGTTCTACAAAAACCGCATTCTCCATGTTCTGCTGGTGTTTTTCCTGTCGTCCCTTGGGTCGTCAATCGGAACATTCGTGGCAGGCTCGTCAATGGTTGTAAATTTGACGCAGTTTTTGAAAGAATTGTTTTGATTCGCGCAAAATGGCTTGATACCCAATTGATTTTAAGCGGAGTTCGTTGATTTTTCCAACATAGGGTGTATACTAAATATATTGGGAAATGTTTTCTCGTGGTTTTGGCGAATTTTTTAGCATATTGAGGTTCGGAGAACTGGTGTTTTCCGAACGTTCTATTTAAAACGAGGGATACTGCAGATGATTTTATCGGTAAAAAATCGAAGTGCTTTGCTTGACGAAAATTTCCGCCTTGTGGAGTCGGATACAACAAAAGATTTTTTCACCTATTTCGACTATCTGTGTGAAAATATTCTTGATTTTGTGCAGCCGGACGAAAAGGAACGTTTCATAGACCTTGTTACTGGAAAGAACGACAAATCCGACAATAGAAGCGATATTTTCCATCTCCTGAGAAACACGAACGAGTACCGCTACAACTTTGTCACTGTACGGAACGTCTCTAAGCCATATCTTGCCCGCATCCGTTTGTTCGATATTTACGATGCCATCGAATTCATCCGCACTTCCGTGGACGAGAACAACAAAGTCCACACGGCCCTTGGCCTTACGAATGATTATCTTTTCAGCTACCAACGGTCAAACGATTTGTTCACCTTGACTTATTACAGTCAGGGAAAAGAAATCGTCCTCCACAAAATGCGTCTTGGCGACTGGAAAAAATTGCTTGTGGAAGAGAATCTCGTCTCAAAAAAGAGTTTGGACAGCCTGAATGTTTTTTGCAACGAACTGTTGAGAACGCCCAATTCAATGATGGCAAAAATAGAGGGCAGCATCAGGACTTCGGGGGCGGTGAACGAGAAACTTCGCTTGATTGGTGCGCGCTATGTGGGATTTGACGACAAGTATGTTATCGGGCGCATCCTGTCGGACGAGGACATGGCAAAGCTCCACGGCTCCCATGCCCTCATTGAGGAGCTGCAGCTTGATTCTCTTTCTCAGGTCTACAACAAAAAAACCATAACGTCTTATGCCCAGCAGAAAATCAAGGCGGGGCTGCCCGAGCCGTTCGCCTTGGTCATTGTAGATTTGGACCACTTCAAGCCTGTGAACGACCGCTTCGGACATCTTGCGGGTGACAAGGTTATAACGCGCACGGCCCAAAAGATAAAAGAAATTGTGGGCGAGGACGGCGTGGTAGGCCGCTTTGGCGGAGACGAGTTCATGCTGGTCTTGGAGAACGTGGCGAATGTGAGCATATTGCGCGGCGCACTCAGGGCAATTATGGTTCAGGTAAAGAAAGAATTTGAGGGCAATTTTGACGACATCGTGCTCAGTTGTTCTGTGGGAGCCGCCGTCTATCCTACAAACGGAACGACTTACGACGAGCTTTTCAAAAAGGCCGATTTTTGTCTATACCGCGCCAAGGACAAGGGGCGCGACCGCTATGTTTTCTACCGCGACGACCTGCATGCCCAGGCTTATGCCGAGCGGCTCAAGGAAAACGGCGAGGGCAAGGCCAGCGAAGGGCGCGAAGTTCAGGAATTGAAGCACATGGCAGATTATTTGCAGAATCTGCACAAAAATCCACGGGATGCCGTGATGAAACTCCTCAAGCACATGATGGGCCTGTACTCCGTTGACTGCATCACGATTTATGGCGGGCCTGAAATGGACACCATAATCCATGTGGGCGAAAGCTGTTCCGACTTGAGTACGGCGGATTATGCTTTGACGGATGATTTCAGGAAAGTTCTTGATGATGACGGCGTTGCGCTCTGGAATTTCACTTCGGAGATTCCGGAGAACAATGTTTTTGGCGATGTTCTCCGCGCCCGCGAGGTTTTTTCCACAATACACTGTGTCATCGGCACAAGGGACAATTTTTGGGGCGTTGTCGCATTCAACAAGATTCGTATTCCTGCCCGGTTCGCGGACTACGAGGTGAACTGCGCCCGTATTCTTGCTTCGAGCCTTGCGCTGATTGACTTGAATGATTTGGTTTGACGGGGATGAGAATCGGTCTTTTGGCAAGGCGGCTAATATAATTTTTTGATATATTTTCGTTCTGGTGTTGATTTTCAGAGGA
>JAFPYB010000035.1 GCA_017412405.1 Treponema sp.
AGGCTATGAACGTGATGAAGATTCAGCTCAACTACCGGCTTCTGGCGCAGCTTGAGAGCTTTGAGTTCAACCAGGTGCGCACGGCAATGAGGAAGTAGTTTTTGAAGTCCAAAAGGGCTTCCACTGAAGAGGAGATTGATTATGGGAATGTTTACTTCAATAAATATTGCGGCAACAGGAATGAGCGCGGAGCGGCTTCGCACCGATGTCATTTCAAACAACATCGCCAATGCTAGCACGACACGCACACAGGAAGGCGGCGCGTTCAAGAAATCAACAGTCATTTTTGAGCCTGTTGCAAGCGAGCATCCGACATGGCGGCTTCCGTTCGTGAACGAGGACCAGGACAACGGGCCTGGAAAAGGCGTTCGCGTCAAGCAGATTGCAAAAGATACGACACAGGGACGGCTCGTTTACGACCCAACCCATCCTGATGCAATCCAGAGCGGCCCGAACAAGGGCTATGTTGAGTATCCTAATGTGAACATCGTCAACGAGATGGTTGATTTGATTTCTGCTTCACGGGCGTACGAGGCAAACTCAACAGTCGTTCAGGGCGCTAAGGAAATGTTCGGTTCCGCCCTTGAGATTGGACGAAGCTAAGGAAAAACTGATAAAATCGAGAAAAAAGATTCGGATTGAGTCTTGCAATTTAGAAAAGTCTGGAGAATGTGATGAGCGCACTTACAATTATTGGAACACCTGAGATGATTCGTACTAATCCTGCACATGCGGGAACGGCAAAATTGACGGAAAATTTTCTTTCCGGAGCTTCTTCTGTCTCAAAAGGGCAGTCTGGGGAGCCGGGCAAATTCGAGACATATCTTGTGAAGGCTCTTGACGAGGTGAACGGGAATCAGCTTGAAGTGAACCGCGTTACGGAGCAGCTCATCACGGATCCCGATTCTGTCGATGTGCATGATGTGACGACTGCAATGGCAAAGGCGCAGCTCTCGCTCAATCTTGCCCAGAATGTTTTGGACAGGCTTGTTACAGGTTGGAATGAGATTTCTACAAACAGATAGTTTGTAAACTGAATACAATTTGAAATTGAAAGTGTCTTTTCAGTATGTTTTAAAATATGCTATAATTTGGCACTTTTAATTGTTCGTTCACGGGAGGGTCAGATGAACGAATGGCTTAAAAACAATTCAGCCAAATTAAGAGAACGGTGGGGAAAATGGTCCATCGTTCAAAAAATTATTCTTGCTGGAATCGTCGTTGCTATCGTCGTTGCGATTATTCTTACAGTCCGGGTCAATTCAACGCCTGGAACTGCCGCTCTTTTCAATTCACCTGTCACCGACCAGAAAGCATTGGATGACATTCGCTTCAGGCTTGATGCGGAGAACGTCTGGTACAATGTGAGCACCACAGGTTACGTCTCTGTCAAGGACGAAGCGACTGCGCGGAGAATGCGCGCGCTTCTCATTTCGGAGAATATCGTTCCTGTCAGCGTCGATGTATTCAAGGAACAAATCGACATAAACAACTGGAACACGACGGACAGGGAGCGCGACACAGCCGAACTCAGGCGCGTCACACAGCAGGTAAAGGAGCACATCGAGGCTCTGAACGATGTCGCCCGTGCTGATGTCGTCATCACGCCGAAAAAACCTGGTCTCTATACGTCCGACACAGAACCTGCACAAGCTTCTGTCATTCTTTCGTTTAAACCTGGAAGCGACATGGCTTCCGACAGAAAAAAGATTCGCGGTGTTCAGAATTTGATTCTCCGCGCTGTTTCTGGTCTTGTGGAAAGTAACATCGAAATCGACGATGTTGACGGAAACCGCCTCAATGACTTTGAAGGTCTTGCCGAGCTTGACCGCATTGCCCTTGCTGGAAAGGAATCCGAGCTTCGCCAGAAGGAAGAGGCTACCCTCCGTGCAAAAGTTCTCTCGCTGTTGAATATGTACGGTGACACGAAGTGAAAAGGCAAAAAAGCA
>JAFPYB010000036.1 GCA_017412405.1 Treponema sp.
GAAGAGGTAGCTGTGTGGTTTTTTAGCCAATGGAGTAGCCAAACCAGAGTCAACGCACTTTTTAACGAGAGCGTCATACTCAGCGGCAGAACCATCACAAACGACAACATTGTCAGGTTCACACATTTTTACGCATTCTTCGACCCAAGCTTTGATTTTTGCGTTGGGGATTTCTGCAACAGTTTTAATAGCCATGAAAATGCTCCTTAAAATTCAATTTTTCACATTATACAGGTTTTTTCTTCTAAAGACAATTGATATTATGCCGAAAGATTTTCCCCTCACGCCGTCAAAAGCTCCGGGTGCTTGTCCGCAATGTTCCGCGCCCAGTACAAGAAAGGCGTATCCATGAGCGACGTGATGATGAATATGCCGTAGCCGAAAACGAGAATCTGTATGATGACGGAGCGCGGGAAAACACCAGCGAACGCCAGCAGATTGAACACAAGCACGTTGATGAGCTGGCTCACCAGCGTTGAGCCGTTGTTCCGAAGCCACAGGAACGCCCTGCGGCTTCCGTAGCGAGAAATCGTCCAGTCCCAAATGTGGTGGTATGCCCACACATCATACAACTCGCAGACCACATAGGCGGCAAGGCTTGAAATCATGACGCGGGGCGTGTTGGCGAACACGGTGCGAATCGGCTCCGCCATAGTGTCGTCGGGAGCGGGAACGTACAAGAACCAGCTCTGGGAAATGATGATGAACGTGATGTTCGCCGCAATCCCCAGCTTGACGCAGCGGTTCGCCTCTTTTTTTCCATAAAGCTCGCTCATCATGTCGGTGGCAAGGAAGGAGGAGGCGAACAAAACATTCCCCAGCGTGGTGTCCATGCCGAAGGCGTGCACCAAAATCAGCACCTCGATGTTGGCGGCAATCGTGCAGATGACAGTCCAAGCAAAGATTCCACTTTTTCCGAACAAGCGGAAAAACGCCACAAGCCCGCCGAAAAACACGAAGACGGACGCAAACAACACAATTTCATTCTGAAAAGTCATAATTTCTCCAAAAAAACAAGATGGAACAAGTTCGGTGTCCCAGCCACCGCCTGGGCTATTTTCTTCTGTCGATTGCAGAAAAAAGCCTTGTTTTAGCGACGGTCTCATATTCAGTGTCGGGCTTTCCGTAGTTTGCGAAAGGGTAAATCGAAATGCCGCCCCTGGGCGTGAAGATTCCCTCCACCTCAAGATACTTCGGCTCAAGAAGGGCAACCAAATCCTTCATGATGATGTTAACGCAGTCCTCGTGAAAATCCCCGTGGTTTCGGAACGAGAACAGATAGAGCTTTAGCGATTTTGACTCCACCAGCGACTTGTCAGGAATATAGTTGATTTTGATTTCCGCAAAATCGGGCTGGCCGGTTTTGGGACACAAAGAAGTGAATTCGGGGCAGTTGAACGTAACCATGTAGTCGTTCCCCGGATGCTTGTTCGGGAATTTTTCCAGAACTCCCGGCGAGTAGGTTGCCGCGTAGCTGGTCGCACTGCTTCCCAGCTGAGTGACACCTGCAAGTTCAGCGTCTGTACGCATTTTTGTCTCCTAGTTTTGTTTTACGTCAGGATGGTCTCGAACTGACGGCTTTTCATATAGTATAAGATTGTCTCCCGTTTGAAAAGCAGATTTTGCCGTTTATTGCTAATCTATGCCGTATTGTGCTATTCTTTACGAACTATGAACAAATATGCAAAACGATATTTTATCGACGCACTAGGCGGAATGGCTCAGGGCCTTTTCGCATCGCTTTTGATTGGAACAATCATCAAGACGCTCGGCCAGCAGCTCCTTCGCCTTTCCACGAACGCCGCGTTCTCGTTCCTCGTTGACGCAGGCAATTTCTGCACCGACGCACACGTTGTTGGAGCCGCAATGGCAGTAGGAATCGGATTCGCCATGAGCGTCCATCCGCTCGTGCTCTTCTCCCTCGCCGCCGTTGGCTCTGCGGCGAACGTGACAGGAGGCGCGGGCGGTCCGCTCGCAGTTCTCATCATCGCAATAGCGGCGGCGGAGCTTGGCTCCCTCGTAAGCAAAAAGACAAAAGTTGACATCATCGTAACGCCGCTTGTCACAATCCTCGCAGGTGCGCTCCTCACCGTCCTCACCGCAAAATGGATTGGTCTTGCGGCAAGCAAATTCGGGAATCTCATCATATGGGCAACAACACTCCGCCCGTTCCTCATGGGAATCCTCATCTCCGTCATCGTCGGAGTCGTGCTCACGCTCCCAATCTCCTCCGCCGCAATCTGCGCCGCCCTTGGGCTTACAGGGCTTGCAGGCGGAGCCGCCGTTGCAGGATGCTCCGCGCAGATGGTGGGATTTGCCATCATGTCATTCCGGGAGAACCGCTGGGGAGGCCTTTTGTCCCAGGGCCTGGGAACGTCCATGCTCCAAATGCCCAACATCGTCAAGAACCCGAAGATTTGGATTGGCCCCACGCTTGCCTCGGCAATCACAGGTCCGCTTGCCACATGCCTGTTCAAGATGGAGATGAACGGAGCCGCCGTATCGTCCGGCATGGGAACCTGCGGCCTTGTAGGACAAATCGGCGTTGTGACCGGCTGGTTCACGCCCTCGGAAGTTGCCGTGGGCCACGGGGCCTCTGCAATCGCGCCAAGCGCGTTCGACTGGATTGGGCTTATTCTCATCTGCTTCGTGCTTCCCGGCGTATTGAGCTGGGGCTTCGGTCTTTTTCTCAGAAGAATCGGCTGGATAAAAGAAGGCGATTTGACTTTGTAGCCTTACAGGGGGCATTCCGGCGGGAAAGCCCCCTGAGATTTCAAACCTTGATACTAGTCGATAACCTCTCCATCACTTTTTGTGCCATTGTTGTAGTTGACAGTTCCACCGAAATATATTTTTTTTCCTTCTGTGGCAGAATTTCCTATGAAATTTCCAATATTGGCAACATTGAGGGTTCCACCTTTTATGTACATTCCGCCGCCTTGTGATTTTGCTCCATCAGTCGTACTAAGAGTGAAATTGTTTGCATTTACAGTCACATAATCTTCTATTGTCGTTGTGGCACTATTCCCCAGGAAAAAACCTGCACCCTCCGGACATTCCGAAAAAGATGCGCCAGTCCTTGTGGAACAGTCGATTTTGTTGGAGCTTATGTCGGAATTGCCAATTACATCAAGAGTCATATTCACATTTTCTATCATTATTCCAGCACCAGAATAAATGACTACTGCATCAGAATGTATTACCGTGTTGTCTGTCACAGAGGTGTCCTTCAGCGTGAGGTGGCTTCCAGAAGTACTACTTCCGCTATAGGCAACACAAATGCCGGCCCCGCTTGCATTTGTGACCGAGTTTTCTTTTACGACACAGCCATCCAGCGTGACGTCTGCCGCCGCATCGCTTATAAGGATGCCTCCGCCGTTTTCGCTATTGCAGAAACCTTCGCTTATTGTAAGATTTTTGAGTGTTATGGGAACACTTGTTTTTATCAAGAACACACGATTTTGATTGTTTCCGCTTACAGTTCCAGAATCAACGCCTTCTATGACAAGACTTTCTGCCGAAATGTTTTGTAGAGTTACACCAGTTGTAGCCAGCGTTCCAATGATTTTTATTGTCCACTCCCCGTCGTCTATATCGGAAATTTTATCAAGGGCAGCCGAAATGTCTTCCAATGCTGTTGAAGCTGTGAGACCATCGTTTTCTGAGCTTCCATTTACACCGTCAACATAAATCGCATCGTAGAATATGACTTTTATAGTCACATTACTTGGAGGCATGTTGAAGCATATATTATCACCGTCGTCGCCAAGCTCAATCGGCTCCCCATCAGCGTCAGTTACATAAATACTGAATCTGTATCCACTATCCGAGTTTACTGTCATGGTTATTTCGGTTCCTTCTGACGCGCTTTCTGTGTTTGCCTCAACCGTGCCGCCTGAAGTTGATGTAATAGTTATTGAGTAAAGCAATTCGCTGATTTCATAACCATTGTTGATGATTTCTAGTTTTTCATTTTCACTCAAAGAATTCGCCTCAGAGTACTGGATGCTTTTAGTAAGGCAGATTTTCGCCTTGTTGTTCACATTATATCGGCTGTTTTCGGCGTTGATTGTGGTCAGTGTCTGGACAAGCTTCTCCTCGTCACCAACGAAGAACCAGCCGGCGTAATCGCTGGTGTGCATATCGGGAAACTGCACCTTGTTGTTCTGGGCGGAGACCGTCGTGTTCGGCATGGTGATTGTGTCCAGAGTCGTATTCTTGTTCTTGTCAATCCAGACTTTTAGGTAGAAATTGTATGTGTCGTAGGTGACGCTCTGGAACGTGACCGTCTCGCCCGCGCTTGCGTACTTGTGCTCGCTTTCAGACGAGCCGTTAGGTTTTGAGAAGTAAATCTCGTAGTAGAAATTGTCCGTGTCTGCCACGGAAAAGTCGCCCATAATGTTCATGTCGGACGATGTGGACTTTGGGATTGTTACGCTTATGCTCGTCGTGCCTGTTTTTTGTGGTGTGCTACCCCCCCCCGAGCTTCCTCCGCCCGAGTCGCAGGAAGCAAGAATCGTGAGAAAGGACAGTGCGGAGATGATTTTCATAACGAATGTTGATTTTTTCATAAAATCCTCCTGATTTGGGATACTGCCAGAAATTGTATCATATGAGAATCGGTTTGTCACAAAAACAGCCACCAGCCCACCGAAAGCCACCTTTCACTTTTCCCCATTCATCTTTATAATAATCTCCTATGGCATTTCACACTGATTTTTCATCGGACACGGACACGATAATCGATTTTGACGTGCCGCCCAGCTACAAGGTGATTCTACTGAACGATGATTTTACGACGATGGATTTTGTCGTTGACATATTGATGACGATTTTCAAGAAAAGCGAGGCCGACGCTGTTGAAACAATGCTCTCGGTTCACAAGACTGGGCGCGGGGTGGCGGGCGTGTTCCCCTACGACATAGCCGCCACAAAAATCCAGATGACGATGAGGCGCGCCCACGATGCGGGCTTCCCGCTCAAATGCACAATGGAAAAGGTATAGAATGGAAGAATCTGAAGTTTTGACAAAAGTAATACAGACCGCGTTGAGCCGTGCCGTGGAGGAGCAGCGCGAATTTCTCACGCCAGAGCAGCTTCTGCTCACAGCCCTTGAAGAGCGGATTGTCAGCGGATTGTTTGCATCCATGAATTGCAACGTGGAAAAAGTCAAGGAGGAACTGGGCGCGTACATCAAAAAGAACGTGCCGATTCTCGAAAAGCAGGATGCCACAACCCACAACACGCCCGAAATCTCCTACGCGCTGAACGAAATATACCAGGCCGCGCAGATGCAGGCTGCGGGCGCGGGCAAGCACACAATCGACATTTTCGACATCATCGTGGCAATTTTCATGAACACAAAGCTCCACGCCTCCTACATCCTGCACAAAAACGGCGTGCAGCAGGTGTCTCTCCTTGAGACCATATCCACATACCGCAGGTTCGGCTCTGGCGACGATGATTTTTTTGATTCCATGGACGACGACTTCATGGACGACGACGATGATGATGAAGATGATTTTGCATTCAGCTCGGAGGAATACCTTGAAAAATTCACCGAGAACATGACCGAGCAGGCAAAAAAAGGCGAATTCAACGCGCTAATCGGCAGGGAAGACGAAGTTGAGCGCACAATACAGATTCTCTGCCGCATGACAAAGAACAACCCAATCCACGTTGGGGACGCGGGCGTTGGAAAAACCGCCATCGCACAGGGGCTTGCACAGCTCATCGCCCGCGGGGAAGTCCCCAAGAAGCTGCAGGGATATGAAATCTACTCGCTCCTCATGGCGGACGTGCTGGCAGGAACCCGCTTCCGCGGCGACTTTGAGCAGCGCATGACAAAAATCATCCAGGCAATCATCGAAAAGGAAAACGCCATCCTCTACATCGACGAAATCCACACGATTGTGGGGACAGGGGCAAGCTCGGGCGGAAACATGGATGCGGCGAACATCCTGAAGCCCCTTCTTTCCACGGGAAAGTTCCGCGTGATGGGAGCGACCACCTACGAAGAATACACAAAATCAATCGAAAAGAACCATGCCCTCTCCAGACGGTTCCAAAAAATCGACGTGCTGGAGCCGAGCGCACAAGAAGCGGTGAAGATTCTCCACAGCCTTTCAAAAAAATACGCCGCATACCACAAAGTCTCCTATTCGCAAAAAGATTTGGAGCTTGCAGTCTCCCTTTCAATCCAGTACCTTCCGGAGCGAAGGCTTCCCGACAAGGCGATAGACATCATGGACGAGGCCGGCGTTCTCGTTTCGCTACGGGCAGAAAAAGATGCGGTCGAGGAGCATGAAGCAAAATCCGCCCCCGAAACGGATTCTGGCGAGGAAAAGGAGAAAAAGGCAGGGGCGAGGCCCAAAGTGGCCGAAAGCGACATCAAGGAAGTCACGGCAAAGATGGCGCACGTCCCCCTTGAGAACATCGACGAGGACGAAAAATCAAATCTCAGGGAACTTCCCAAAAAACTCAAGGAGCAAATTTTCGGGCAGGACGAGGCCGTGGAAAAACTCGCCCTCGCGGTCAAGAAGGCGCGGGCAGGATTCAGGAACCTGGACAAGCCCGAGGCAAGTTTTCTGTTCGTGGGACCAACAGGCGTTGGAAAGACGGAGCTTACCCGCGTCCTAAGCTCAATTCTCGGCGAGAACCTCCTACGCTTCGACATGAGCGAATACCAGGAATCATACTCGGTCTCAAAGCTCATAGGCTCCGCCCCAGGCTATGTGGGCTACGAGAACGGAGGCCTTCTCACCGAGCAGGTGCGGAAAAACCCGCACTCAATAATCCTGTTCGACGAAATCGAGAAAGCCCATCAGGACATATACAACGTGCTGCTGCAAATCCTGGACTACGGGACGCTCACGGACAACCAGGGGCGCAAGGCGGATTTCAGGAACTGCATAATCGTCATGACCAGCAACGCAGGCGCCCGCGACATGGAAAAAGGCACGGTGGGATTTGCGTCCGCCGGCACAAAACGCGCATCCGACGGCGCGATTTTGAGCGAGGCCGTGGCAAAGGAGTTCTCCCCGGAGTTCAGGAACCGTCTCGATGCAATCGTGACGTTCGCCCACTTGGAAAAGAGCGTCACCACAAACATTGCGCGGAAGGCAATCGAAAAAATCGGCCAGCGGCTTTCGGCACAGAAGATAAAGCTCTCGTTCCTGGACGACGTGTGCGCATTCGTGGCAGAAAAAGGCTATTCCCTGGAATTCGGCGCACGGAACATTTCGCGCACGGCGGAGGATTTGATTGCCACGCCGCTCATAGACAAAATCCTCTTTGAAAAAATAAAGCGCGTGACTATTTCGGTCAAAAGCGGCGAGCTGCACATAAAAACAGCGTGATTTTTTTGTTGACCACCCTTCGCGATTTCGCTATCATAATCTTCACGAACGAAGGCGTTTGGACACGGGTTTTCCATGTCCAAACGCCTTTTTTTGTCTTTAAATAATATTTCAAATCAAAAAAAGAGGTTTCATATGTGCGGATTTGTGGGAGCATTCAATTTGGCGGACGGCTCAAAGCCGATTGACGAAGGACTCAAGGAAGAGCTTCGCGCTCAAGTGCTTGAGATGAGCAAGACCATACGGCACCGCGGTCCGGACTGGAGCGGCGTGTACACAGGCGGCAACGCCATTTTGAGCCACGAGCGTCTTTCCATCGTTGACCCCCTGTCGGGAAAGCAGCCCCTCGTTTCTGACGACGGAAAGCTCATACTGGCGGCAAACGGAGAAATATACAACCATGCCCTCCTGAGAGCTTCTTTTCCGTCCTACCGGTTCAAGACGAAAAGCGATTGCGAAGTGATTCTCCCGCTCTACAAAAAATACCGCGACTCAGGCGATTTTTCCGCCATGATTGAAAATCTCTCGGGCATATTCGCCTTCGCCCTCTACGACTGTGAGCGGGACGCATACCTAATCGCACGGGACGAAATCGGCGTCATTCCGCTCTACCAGGGATGGGACAAGGCGGGCAGGTACTATGTGGCAAGCGAGCTGAAGGCTCTGGAAGGCACATGCCAGACCATAGAGGAGTTCCCCAACGGAAGCTATCTTTATTCAAAA
>JAFPYB010000037.1 GCA_017412405.1 Treponema sp.
CCACCAGGACCGATGAGCGCACCGATTTTGTCCGGACTGATTTTCATGGACAAAATCTTGGGAGCATACGGAGAAATAGGCTGCGGCTTGTCGATGCACTTTTCCATAATTGAGAGGATGTGCAAGCGGCCTTCTTTTGCCTGGGCAAGAGCCTTCTTCATGATTTCAGTCGTAACGCCGGCAATCTTGATGTCCATCTGGAAACCAGTGATTCCGTCCTTTGTTCCTGCAACCTTGAAGTCCATGTCGCCCAAGTGGTCTTCCTCGCCCAAAATGTCGGAAAGAATCTTGTAGCGGCCATAAGGATTGTCGCCCTCAGGCTCTGTAATCAAGCCCATGGCGATACCAGCAACCATCTTTTTGATTGGGACGCCAGCCGCGAGCAGCGCAAGACAGCCACCGCACGTTGAAGCCTGCGATGAAGAACCGTTAGACTCCAAGATTTCCGAAACGACACGAACCGTGTATGGGAATTCCTGAATTGACGGAACCATCGGGGCAAGCGAACGGCGAGCCAAGTTTCCGTGACCGATTTCGCGGCGGCCAGTCGTAAGGCGACCGGTCTCGCCAACAGAATACGGCGGGAAGTTGTAGTGCAGGATGAACGTCTCGCTCCGCTCCCCGTCAATATCGTCGAGAATCTGGGCATCCATTGCCGTTCCCAACGTACACACCGCAAGCGACTGAGTTTCGCCGCGGGTGAACAGGGCTGAACCATGTGGACGGGGAAGCACGTTCACTTCGCACGTGATAGGCCTGATTTCGTCGCATTTGCGCCCGTCGATACGAACGCCCTTGTCCAGAATGCTCTTTCTGAGCAAATTGTACTGAATGTCGTCATAGCACTGATCGAACAATTTCTTCTGGATTTCATCTGCAAACTGCTCGGCATGATTTGCCACAATCTGCTTCTTTGCCTCGGAAATTGCCTTTCCACGGCTGATTTTTGAATCCTGGAAGCATGCCTTCTCAAGAAGCGGTGTTGCCTCGGCAATGAGCGCATCCTTGTTCAAAAGCTCCACGTTGAGCGGAGCCAGCGGGAGCTTCTCCTTGCCGCACTTGGCGACAAGCTGCTCCTGAAGCTCGCACATCGCCGTGATGAAGCCCTGCGCCTGCTCAAGCGCACCGAGCATGATTTCTTCGCTCACCTCGTTTGCGCCGCCCTCAACCATCGTAAAGCCGTCTTTTGTTCCTGCAACGACAATCTCAAGGTCAGCCTCTTCCTGCTGCTTGAACGTGGGGTTGATGACATACTGCCCGTTCAAGTACGCGACGCGAGCCGCCGCAACAGGCCCGTGGAATGGAATGTCCGAGATTGAGACCGCTGCAGAAGACGCAATGACAGCAAGAATATCAGGCGGATTGATTCCATCCGAAGAAACGCAAGTCGGGACAATCTGAATCTCGCGACCGAACGAAACCTCGAAAAGCGGGCGCATTGGGCGGTCGATAAGGCGTGAAACCAAGATTTCCTTGTCTTTCGGCCGTCCTTCGCGCTTCACAAATCCACCGGGGATTTTTCCTGCGGCATAATATTTTTCGTTGTATTCAACCGTAACCGGAACAAAATCCAATCCCTCTTTTACTTCGGAAGAAGCACAGACAGTGGCGACGATTGCCGCGCCCGCATACTGGGCGTAGACACAACCGTTAGCCTGCTTTCCGATTTTTCCGACTTCAAGGATTAGGTCTTCGTTTCCGATTTTGTATGTTACTCGATTTATAGCCATACTGAAACTCTCGTCTTATTTGCGGAGACCAAGCTCTTTGATGAGCTGGCGATAAAGCTCGAGGTCTTTTCTCTGAAGATACTTCAAGAGACTGCGGCGCGCTCCAACAACCTTGAGCAAACCGCGCTTTGCTCCCGTGTCCTTCGGGAACTGCTTCACGTGAGCCGTGAGCTGCTTGATTCTTTCAGTCATGAGGGCAACCTGAACTTTTGTGTTGCCTGTGTCCGCTTCGTTTGCACCAAATTTTGATACGATTGATGCAGTTTCTTCTTTTGTAAGTGCCATATACTTACTCCTTAAAAATTATTTTTCATCTGGATACCCAAACTGAATTGCCCGAACAAATCCGCTAATCAATTTATCAGAAAAAGAAAGGCGAAGAGTCCCTTTTTCCAATGTACAATCAGAACGATAAGCCCGAACACTTGCAGATGATTTTGCTTCACCAGATTTTTGACTTTTTTGTGCGCCCTGCATCTCAACGACAGCAAGGACTTTGTACGCCCCGTCAGGCGGAAGAATCTGAATGCCTTTTTTCTCGGCGGCAAAGATTCTTCTCCCGTTCTCCACAGTTTCAGACCATTCGTAGTCGGAGCAGTCCAACGTGAACGGACGGTCAAGCATACGATTGGCAGATGAGAAATCAGCTTCCAAAATCACGTTTCTGCAACGTGTTGAACTGACCTTCGTATCTCCCAAAATGACAGAATCGATTATGGAAAGCGTGAACCCGCCCTCTGTCGAAAACGAGCCGATTTCCGCGATACCAGTGGAACCCTTGTACCCGCAATGGAAATCCTTTCCTTCCGCAAGGAACCTCATTCGGCATGAGCCAAGCAGAACTTTAAGAAATTCAATCCCCTCAATTTTAGCGAATTCGGACGAAAAGTCAATCACGATTGCAAACGCAAATCCTTTCGCCTCCAAGACGGCAAGTTTTTGGGAAAGGCTGGAAATGTCGCCCGGATATTCGGCAGGATTCTTGTACGCACGGAGCGAGCGCGTGAACGTGACCACGCCTGGAACAACGCCATTCCGCCGTTGGGCCAGAGCCGCGTCAAAAAGCGCGTCGTGCCCTATGTGCGGCCCGTCAAAGCTTCCGATGGTGAGGGATGTCCCATGCTCCGTGAACGAGCCGTCAATCTCGCCGCGAACAACTTGCTCCCAAGAGTAAGTGACCATCTTTCGCGTCCTGGGAACAACGAACCCGTAGGAAAACTTTTTTCCGTCCTTTTTGACGACTCCAGCAAACGCGCCCTTTGGATAGAACACCGCAATTTCGCCGCGCTCCGGCAAACGATTTCCGAATGAAAAAACACGTTCGTTGAGCGGACGACCGTTTGAAAAATGCTCGATGAAATAATACGAAAGAACAGCCGCCGACATTCCGCACTGCTCGGCGACACTTGCGCTCATGGGAACAGAGGCTTTTCTGATGGCCTCCAAAAATTCAGGCTTGAACGGCTCTCTGCCGCCCAGCTCCACAGCTGCCCCCACATTTCCAGATAAAATAGAAGAAATCGAAAAATCGCCAAGCTCGGAAAAACCCACGGCATCCTCAAGACGGAAGGGGCCAACGCGTGTTCGGCGCAATGCCCTCAAATGCGCCACGGTGCCGCACTTTTTTGCGATGTCCCTTGCAAGGGCGCGGATATACGTTCCTTTGGAGCACTCCACGTCTATGAGCGCATACTTTCCTGAAAAATCAACAAGCTCAATCGAATAAATGGTGATGCGCCTCGGCTCAAACTCAACCTGCGCCCCGCCACGCGCCAAATCGCTCGCACGCTTTCCATCGACATGGAGCGCGCTGTATGCAGGCGGAATCTGCCCCTGCTCCCCCACGAACGACGCAAGCACCTCGCGTACTTGTGCTTCGGCTGGAAAACCGCCTGTTTTCACCACCGTTCCCGTGGGGTCCAGAGTGTCGGTTTCCGTGCCAAACTCAATGAGGGCAGAATACCGCTTTGAAAAATTCGTGATGTGGGGAACAAGGTGCGTGAGCCTTCCAGTCAATACGACAAGAAGCCCCTCGGCAAAACTGTCCAGCGTTCCCGTATGCCCGACCTTGCCCGTATTGAGAGCGTGTTTTACTGATGAAAGAGACGCGAAACTCGTCAAGCCGGATTTTTTTGCAAGAAGCACAATGCCCGGCTCTACATCGTCATTCCTTTTCTGAACTTTGCTCATTTCCTGTATTTTCGGACGATTCCTTATTCCTTGCATTTTCCTCGGCTTCAAGCCGATTCAATTTCTGAACCATCATGAATCCGTCTTTCAAGCTCGTATCCAAAACGAATTTGAGCTTGGGGAATTTCCGAATCGTCAGTTTTTTTGCGATTGACGACTGGATGAACCCCGCCGCGCTGTTCAAGCCCTCCACGCCCAGCCGAATGTTCGACTCGGGCATGAAGCTCGACACATAAACCGTGGCGTACGCCAAATCTCTGGCAACCTCCACACGGTTTATCGACAAAAACGTTGAGACACGCGGATCTTTGACCTGCTGTTTCATTATGAGGCTTGAGATTTCCTCGCGGATTTGCTCCCCAAGCCGCAACATTCTGAACTCACCCATCCGTCAATCCTCTGCCACCTGGGCCTGAGCGAGCGCGTCAGCCTTTGCGGCAGCCTCAGCCGCCTTCTCCTGGGCAATCGCGTCACCCAATTTTCTGGCAACCTCAACGTACTCAAAGATTTCAAGGGTGTCGCCAACCTGAATGTCCTGCCAGTTCTCCAAGCCGATACCGCACTCGTAGCCGTAGGTGACTTCCTTTGCATCGTCCTTGAAACGCTTGAGCGACGTGATTTTTCCCGTGTACTTCACGATACCGTCGCGGATAAGGTTCACGCTGCTCGTGCGCTTAACAACACCGTCGGTGACGTAGCAGCCGGCAATGAGACCAACTTTCGGGACGCGGAACGTATTGCGCACTTCCACGCTTCCAGTGACTTCCTCTTTCGTGTCCGGCTTGAGCATACCTTCCATCGCCTGCGTGATTTCCTCTACACATTTGTAGATGACATTGTATTTGCGGATTTCGACTTTCTCCTGGTCTGCAAGCAATTTTGCCTTCGGAGTCGGTCGGACGTTGAATCCGATGATGATGGCGTTCTCATCAGCAGCAGCAAGGGTAACATCGCTTTCGTTGATTGCGCCCGCGCTGGAATGGATGACAGAAAGCCTGATTTCCGGCGTAGAGAGTTTTTCCAGCGATGCCTTGAGAGCCTCGGCCGAACCCTGCAAATCCGCCTTGATGATGACGCGGAATTCCTTGATTTCGTTCGCCTCGATTGTTGAGAAGAGGTTTCCAAGCGTGATTTTCTTGACCGCCTTTGCAGCCTCCACGCGCTTAAGCTCCTGCCGCTTCGTGGAAATGTCGCGAGCATCGCGCTCCGTCTCAGTGACCTGGAACGGCTCACCAGCATTCGGCATTTCGTTCAAACCAATGACCTCAACCGGCATTGAAGGACCGGCCTCGCCCACCTTCTCGCCACGGTCGTTGAACAACGCGCGAACACGTCCTGCATAGATTCCTGCGACGAACGGATCGCCCACGCGGAGCGTACCTGTCTGCACAACCACAGACGCAACAACACCGCGCCCCTGGTCAACACGGGACTCAATGACCTTTCCTTCGGCGCGGGTGTCAGTGGGAGCCTTCAGCTCAAGCACTTCCGCCTGCAGGAGGATTGCGTCAAGCAAGTCGTCGATTCCAAGCCCCTTCAGGGCAGAAATCTTCACATACTGCGTGTCGCCGCCCCATTCCTCCGGGGTAAGTCCCTGCTCGGAAAGCTGCGTCATAACACGCTCCGGGTTTGCATCCGGTTTGTCGATTTTGTTCACCGCGACGATGATTGGAACCTTCGCGTCCTTGGCGTGGCTCAGAGCCTCAAGCGTCTGGGGCATAACGCCGTCGTCAGCCGCGACGACGAGAACAACGATGTCCGTAATCTGCGCACCACGGGCGCGCATCATGGTGAATGCCTCGTGGCCAGGCGTATCGAGGAACGTGATTGTCCCCTTGTCCGTGCGAACTTGGTACGCGCCGATTTTCTGCGTGATTCCGCCGGCTTCGCCCGCCGCAACGTTCGTCTTCCTGATTGCGTCCAAAGTCTTCGTCTTACCGTGGTCAACGTGTCCCATGACAGTCACAATGGGAGAGCGCACAACATATGAGCTTTCGTCGCCCTTGTCGCTTTCGATGACAGTCTCATCGTAAAGAGAGATGAGATGCACGTCGCAACCGTACTCCGACGCAAGGATTGTCGCCGTGTCAGAATCAATGGACTGGTTGATGGTGACCATCATTCCCATGCCCATGAGCTTTCCGATGATGTCGCTGGCCTTGAGGTTCATCTTCTTGGCGAGGTCAGAAACAGAGACGGTCTCCATGATGTCAATCGATTTTGGAACGGAGCTTGCAGGAGAAGCCTGCTTCTTCTTGTAAAGCTCCTCCTCGTCAAAAAGCTCTTCCTTGTCCTTCTTCTGACCGTATGTCTGCTTTTTTCCCTTGAACTGCTTTTTTCCAGCCTGTGGAGCCGGCATCGGAGCAGGTGCGCTTCCGCCACCGAATCCAGGGCGACCACCAAAGCCGGGTCGTCCGCCGCCCATGCCGGACCGTCCCCCCGCGCCCACAGGACCGCGGTTGAATCCGCCCTGCTGACCATTACGGTTGTAGCCGCCCTGACCGTTCCTCTCGCGGTTCTGGTAGTTCTCCCGAGCCTGTGCGCCGTTGAACCCGCCCGCGCCTCCACGGTTGTAGCCGCC
>JAFPYB010000038.1 GCA_017412405.1 Treponema sp.
CGAGGAAGCGGCGGCGGAATCGCTTTCGCGCATCGTATACTTAACAACGGCAAGCAACGTCGTACGCCTTACAGAAGGTGAGGATGCGACTGTCCTTGTAAACGCTGCGAACGTGACTGCGGCGGAGCAGCAGAACATCACTTGGCAATGTATGGATGGCGCGATAGCAGAAGTCATTCCGAACGGCGAGAGCGCGACAATCCGTGCGAAAGGAGAAGGACGCTGCACGGTGCGGGCATCGTACGCAGGCAGCCTGAACGCAGTCACGTTCTATGTGTTCGTTACCGCGTCCGAAAATAACAGCTCTTCCGGCAACTCCAGTTCTAGTGGTGGAACTTCCTCTGGCAGCAGTTCATCGTCCGGAAGTTCGTCAAGTGAAGAAAACTTCATTTCAATTTCGTCAGTGAACGTCCTTGCGCTTTCTCTTTCTGAATCTGACCAAAAACTTACCGCAACGCTTTCAGGCTACGGCGGTGCGGATACGGAGGGGTTCAGTTTTGCAGCAGCGAATGAGAAAATCGCAAGAATCGCATCGCAGAGCGCGAACGGCACGGCGTATATCAAGCCCGTTTCCGCTGGCTATACAGAAATCACCATAAGCCATCGCAATACCGACGTGACAAAAAAAGTGCTTGTCGTTGTGGGAAAAACAGAGGAAGCCGCGGCGGAGTCACTTTCGCGCATCGTATACTTAACAACGACGAGCAACGTAGTACGTCTTACAGAAGGTGAAGATGCGAGTGTCATGGTACATGCTGCGAATGTGACTACGGCGGAGCAGCAAAATATCACATGGACGAGCCTTGACGGAGCGGTGGCAAGCGTCATCGCAAACGGCACGAGCGCGACTATTACCGCCAATGGCGAAGGAAGTTGCACGGTGCGGGCTTCTTATGCCGGTAGCGTGAACTCTGTTATCTTTCATGTGTTCGTTACCGCGTCCGAAAATGGTTCATCTTCATCTGGTGGCTCTAGTTCTAGTGGCGGTAGTGGGACAAGTTCAGGCGGCAACGGCAACACTTCGGGAAATTCGACGAGTAGAGAAAACGTCATTTCAATTGCTTCGGTAAATGTTTTGGCGTTGTCCCTTTCCGAATCTGACCAAAAACTTACGGCAACCCTCTTAGGCTACGGCGGTGCGGACACGGAAGGATTCAGTTTCGTGGTAGCGAATGAAAAAATTGCAAAAATCGTTTCGCAGAGCGCGAACGGAACGGCGTACATCAAGCCAGTGGCGGCTGGCTACACGGAAATCACGGTGAGCCATCGCGCGACCGACGTGACGAAAAAAGTGCTCGTGGTCGTCGGGAAAACGGAGGAAGCCGCCTCGGAGAGTTTACGGCAAAACGTGTACCTTACGACAACAAATAATGTCGTGAACCTTGACGAAGGAAGAAGCGCAAGCGTAAAAATAAGCGCGGCAAATCTAAGTGCAGCGGAAAAGCAGAACATCACTTGGCAATATATGGACGGCGCGATAGCAGAAGTCATTGCGAATGGCGAAAGCGCGACGATTCGTGCAAAAGGGGAAGGTCGTTGCACGGTGAAGGCATCGTATACGGGTAGCCTGAACGCAATCACGTTCTATGTGTTTGTTTCTGCTTCTGAAAATGGTTCATCTTCATCTGGTGGTTCTAGTTCTAGTGGTGGAACTGCCTCTGGCAGCAGTTCAACGGGCGGAAATTCAACGAGTGGAGAGAACGTCATTTCAATATCTTCGGTGAACGTCCTTGCGCTGTCGCTCGCAGAATCGGATCAAAAACTGACCGCAAATCTTTCGGGCTACAGCGGTGCGGACATGGAGGGATTCAGCTTTTCGGTGGCGAATGAAAAAATTGCGAAAATCGCCTCACAAAGCACAAACGGCACCGCGTACATCAAGCCCGTTTCCGCAGGCTACACGGAAATCACCATAAGCCATCGCAATACCGACGTGACGAAAAAAGTGCTTGTCGTTGTCGGAAAAACCGAGGAAGCGGCTGCGGAGAGTCTGCGGCAAAGCGCATACTTTACCACAGTGAACAACGTCCTCTTTATTAAAAAAGATGGCAGGGGAAGCCTTTCGCTCTCCGCGAACAATTTGTCTGATTCATCATGTAATACTATAAGCTGGTCATGTTCTTCACCTGGAATCGCTACGGTTATCGGAAACGGAATGTCGGCGACCGTTATCGCGCATAGTTCAGGAACGGCAACGGTTACAGCCTCACATCCGGAATGCATGAACAAACTGGAATTTTTCATCTATGTCGATGAATCGATGGCACAGGCTCAGGGCATTGCTGAAAAAACACCTGTGCCCGTATACATAGCGGCTGATGATGAGCTGTCTCTTGTAAAGGACGGTCCTACAGGGAAAATTCGCGCGGTATTGGCGAACTGTTCTGACGTGGACACGGACGGCTTCCGTTTCGTGATTGACAATGAGAGCGTGGCGACAATCTCCGCGCAGAGCGTGAACGGCATAGCCTATGTAAAGCCTGTTTCGGGCGGGCAAGCGGAAATCACGATTTCGCACCCAAAAACTGCGCTGACGAAGAAAGTCCTCGTCGTGGTCGGAAATTCGGCAGAGGAGCTTGCGGGCTTTACGTATCTTACGACACAGACGAATGTCGTCGCGATTGGCGAGGGGAACACAAAGCAGGTCGCGGTCAGTGTCAAAAATGCAGAAAACACTGTCATTGACGGTTTTACATGGAGTTCCAGCAATCCGTCTTGCGTCGATGTGACGGCGGCAGGGGCGACGGCGGTTCTCACGGGGAATAGCATCGGGACGGCGATTATCACCGTCAAGAATACGGTCTGCAAGTACCCGCTCCAGATAATCGCGCAATGCGTTGACCCGATAGCCGCGAGCGCAAGCCCGTACATTCAGCTGACATCAAGCGTGATGACGCTCACGGTTGGAAATCAGTACACTTCGATTTCTGCTGATTTGGTCGGCGGCACGGAAAGCGACTGGTCGGATTTCGTGTGGACGACGAACAACTCCGCCGTGGCGGTGGTCTACGGACAGAATGAGGTCGGAAAAATACGCGCGATGGGAGCGGGGCAGACCTATATCACGGTTTCGCACCCGAAAGCCGCATACAGCGCGCAGCTCCTTGTCGTGTGCGACGAAGCGACTACGAACGACTGCCTCATAAGCGTACCGAGTTCTATCATCTCGATGAAGCCGACGGATTCCGCGCAAACAATTACAGCGACGCTCATCAACGGGAACGCGACGGACAAGTACAATTTCTCCTGGTCGCTTGATGTGTACGACATCATCGACTTCCAGTATAGCGCGAATGTCTGCACGATTACGCCGAAACAGACGGGAAGCGTGACGATTACAGTCTCGCACCCGAAGGCGGCGTATGACCAGCAGATTATCGTGAACGTGCAGCAGTACACGACTTTCGCTTTTCCGAGCGAGAGCATGACAATCGCGCAGGGCGATGTGCGCTTCATCTCGATGCAAGTGCCGACGACGAATGTGACCACGCATATCGAGTATTTTGTCGGCGACCCGAAGCAGAACAAGCAGAATGACAATATACTGACTGTACAGGGGACGAAAACAACCGCGCAGATTACGGCTGTGGCATCCGGAACAACGACCGTCACGGCAAAACTCATTGCTACGAGTACGGGCGTTGTGCAAGCGAGCGCAGAAATGATGGTGTACGTGAAGGAAAAGGAGACGAACGCGGTCTACATCACTTCCGCCTCGACAATCACGACCGTCAGCAAAGGAAAATCGCAGACGTTGAGCGCGACGCTTGCGGGAACGGGCATCGTCTCTTCTGACCAATACAATTTGAAGTGGACGACAAGTGACTCAGACATCGTGCAGGTGACGGGTATCGGAAGCGACGGCTATGTGACGGGGCAGAGCATCTACATCACGGCGTTGAAACCGGGCGAGGCGATTATCACCTGTAGTCACGAGAAGGCGGCAAGCAATTTGCAGTTTTATGTCGTCGTCCCAGGCACGGCGGAGAAGACCGTCTCGCTCAACAAGAGTTTTGTCACGCTCACAAAAGGAAGCAGCGCAGTACAGATAAAGGCGACGATTGAGAATGCCGAAAGCAATCAGGATTACAACGCGCTTGTCTGGACGACAAATTCTCCCGCTGAAACCCCTGTCATACGGCTCATGGGCGGCTCTTCCTCGGACGGGCAGCGGACGGTGGGACAGTCCGTGAGCATCTATCCGCTTGAGGCTGGCGAGACGACAATCATGGCACAGCTGGAGAACGGAAATTATGCCGTATGCTCCGTCACCGTGCAGGCGAACAAGAGTTTTGTGTTCGAGGTGAGCGCAAGAAAAATCCAGCCGGCGCATGTCAAGACCGTGGGCTACAAGGTAAGCCCGCCCGATGCCGTGCTGACATGGACGATGGCGCAGGAGGATGATTATTTCACCTACCATGACAACGGTTGCGACGAAAACGGCAACGGGAGCGTTGACATAATCGGCAACGATGAGGGGAAGGAAGGCAACGGGGTGCTTGCCTGCGTGACCGACGGCGGCGCTAAGGGAACAGTGTCGGTGCAGGTTACTTGGGACTACAAATTCCTGTTAAAAAGCGCGAAAATCTCAGGAATTCCGTCAAACGCTTACCAAATCGCGTATGAGGTCAATCCTGCTGACGCTGTTCTTACGATTGAAGAGGGCGATTTCTATGATGCCGTGCCCTACAACAACTACGACGAAACGGGAACAATAGTTTTCACACCGACAGGCGAAGGAACGGACACCATCAAAGTGACGGCGACGAATCCCGCCACGAATGAGGAAATCGGAACGAAGGATGTCAAACTCGACTTCAAGTATGACAAACTCACACCCAAAGTCACCTTTGTCGGTAGCGACGGAAAGTGGTCTTGGTTTGACGAAGATACTTTGAGCCTGACTATCGGCGACGGGGAAAAAGTCGATATGCGACTTTCCTTTTCAGAGAAATTGGCGAATGCGAGCATCGTAAGCACGGAGTTTCATAAAGGGAACGATGACATAGGGGCTGATGATATATCGGAGTCCATCGGTCAGGAATCAAGTGACACGGAAAAAGTGTATTCCTTGACATGCGGAGAAGATAAGACGACGATGCAGTACAGGATTGTCAAAGCCTTCGTGCCGCAGTATCTTGCCGTTCAGGAAAATACGACTGAGAACGTGGTGAAGGAAGAATTTGTGTATGAGTGGAATTATAATTATACAACTGACTTAGGAACGAAGGTTGACCTTAGAAATAAGGGGACAAGCGGACCTGAAATTATTGACATCAGCTGTGATGCCGATGGAAATGGCGTAGTTGTCACCGCAGAAACTGGATGGGACAGTCAGTGGGATGATTCTGTTGACGACGATAACGAAACATATGGGTGGCATATCGTCACTTCTGGCAGGAAGTACATTCCCAGTGAATGGGCTGACATCCCACGGTGGGATTTACCGAAATCTGATGGCGGCGCATTATGGTGGGGATATGAGGATACAAGCGGGACTACTCTGAGAATGTTCTCGCTTTGCTCTCCGTATACGGCGTTGGACATACACTATGTGCCGGAAACATCAGGAGACTACATGGTGGACAAAAACATAAAAATAATCTGTGGTTACAGAGGCGATGTGTATGGTCATAACACATGGAAAGAGAATGGCATTCAAGACAAAATGATTCGCGACATAAATTTCTATGCAAAACGTTCTGCTCCCGAACTTGCGGGAAAAATATACACAGTAGAACAGTTCCGAAAAAACGCATGGTTCTATTGTCCTGGAACATCGAAGACTTATACTTCTCGCCATTACTATTATGAGGAACTCCAGTATCCCGTTCAGAATCCTGGTTCTCAACAGCATAGAGGTCCATACGCCCTTGACGTAGATGAGCATGTTATAGCGGAGCATGTAGAAGCGATATATGAACCGACAACAGATGATTCTACTGTGAGTAGTTTGTCCGGCTACGTCGGCTACATAGACGTTCAGATTGAGCATGACAACAACAGAAAATCATCGTACAAAATCAACGTCTACCGCGAGACCCGCAACTGCTCGAAAGACTATAGGCCGTAGAATAAGGCCATTGCCCGAAGTCACTAAGTTGTGGCTTCGGGTGTTTTTTGTCCGGGCGGTTACAGAGCGTTTGTTTCATTTGTTTCGCCCATTACCGTGCTTTCCTTGTTTTCGCTCCATGTTGCAGTCCAGCCTGTTTTTTCGGTGAGTGCGCAGTAGAGCGTTTTAGCGATGTCCTTCTTGTTTCCAACCTCATCGGTCACACTGACAAACTGTTTATCAAGGCTTTCAAAAAATTCGAGAAAATGCCATACATCGGGCTGTTTTGCAGCGGGGTAGGTGTTGTGCGTGATTTCGCCGGAAAGATAGCGTTTGTTGTTCTTCGCGTTATCGGCGAGGCTCTTGAATTTGTAGCCGCCGATTATCGGAAGACGGAACACAATCTCATCGACTTCGGCGACCGTGATTCCCACCGCCATGCCGAACACGCCGATCCGCTTGCTGCCATCAAGGTAATCGCCGTAGAATTTGTAGTAATAATAAAGAGGTGTCTCTGACTGCGGGTAAGTGACCTTCATGTATTTGTCATCGTAGATTTTCACCTCACAGACCGCGTCGCCCCAGTTCACTGCTTTGAAAGTGTAGAGGTATGTTCCTTCTTTCTCATAGGCGACGATTTTGTGCGCCGCGGTCACGGGGTCTTCGGGCAGTTCAACCGTATGTGATGATGCTGCTCCACCCGTTGAAAGGCAGGAAGTGAGTGCGAGCGTGATGAATGCTGTAATAAGTGGAATAAGTTTTTTCATTTTATTTGCTCCTTAGTTTGATTTTACAAAATCTAAAAATCCATCTCAAGATTCGCAAGACAGCACTGGAAATTGTCGAGTTCTAAATCCCATTTCTGCTGCTTGCATTTCGTGATTGCCCAGACCCCCGCTTCCATCGCGGTCATGCGGCGGAGTACGGAAGGATACGCTGTAATCGAAAGCGGATAAATCCGCGTATTAGGTGCTTTCCAGTCGGGGAATTCAGGTGTGTCCGCGTCGGGAATGAATGCCTCCATGAGAAGCGCGGGTGTCGGCCGCTCAACGGGGTGTTTTGTTTTGATGAAGTGCGTGTTCGGATACCGCTCTTTCAGTTCTGCTTTTGTCATAATTTTCCTCCTGTATGACTTTTTACGGCAGAATTACTCTAGCTTTTCCGAATAATCTTGTTCGTAATGATTTTGCGCGATGTCTTTGTGAAGGAATCCGACGGAAGTAAGTACTTCCTGATAAAAATAAAAGCTTCTTTCCATTCCCAAAGACCCGATATAGTACGGTTACTATACAATTCTGTCCGAGAGCCGTATGTTTCCTGTAAGGCTTTCGGGCAACTCGTTCGCTTTTTTCGGCGGCGAAAGGTGCAGGACTTCCGCAACAAAGCGGCTTACGGTCATATCCAGCGAGGCAGCCCGATTTTTGAGCGTTGTCGCTTCGTCTTTGGTGAGCCGCAGAGTGACACAGGTTGTGCTTCTGCCCGTTGCCTTGCGACCTGAGCCTATCCTGAATCCGCCCCAGTTCCTCTCGCTCATGATTTAATTGTATGCCGTGTAATTTGATTTGTCAAGTCCGTTTTTCAAGTTTGCGGGAAAAAGAATTGAAATTGGGCACATTATTCTTATGAAATGTATTCCGCTGCCATTCGCGCGTTTTTTTCGACAAGCTCCGTCTCGGTCTTTTCGATAAGTACGAGCGGGAAAGGAGAGTCAAGTCGGATTGTGGCAAGTGAACGAGGATTTACGAAACCTTTTGTCTTTGAGTTTGAAAGGGCAATCCCGTCCTCGCAATCTTCGCTTATGAGGCAGCCTGTGAATGTTTTGTATCGTTCGTTTTTCTCGGAATTCGTGATGACAAGGTATGTGCCGCCGTCTTTCCCCGCCCGCACGATGTCGCCTTTTTTGGGAATGTAGCCCTGCGTGATTTCCATAGACGGGGACATAAAGAATTCTATCGGGTTCACCTCCGCGCAGGCATCACGCATAAGGGCGATGGTCGGCACTTTCCGGTAGGCGACGAAAATATTATATGCGATAAGCTCCGGAAGCCCGTAGCGTTCTGCGACTTTCCTGTAGTCGTCCCTGTGTTCCTTCACGAATTTCGACGGCTCTGTGTTCTCCCACTTCGGCAAATACTGCGGCTCGTACGGGCGCTCTTCATCAGTATAAAAAAGCCAGTCAATCGGTGCGATAAGGTGGCACATTGAGGCGATAACCCTGTAGTTCGGGAGAATTTCGCCGAGCGCGAGTCGGTAGGTCTGCGAGTGCGCGAGACCGTTTTCCAGGCACCACTTGCGGAGCCGGCGTGTCTCAACGAGCTTTATGAGTTTTTCCTGTGCGTAGGTAATCCGTTCGGGTATCGCTTTCATCAAATAAATAATACCGAAGCGACCCTGATTTTTCAAGGTTCTTTTTCAATCATCGAAATTACGCGCTCCTTCCATACAAAATGAATCGGCTCTAAAAGTTGGCACGAAAGCGTGAGAAAAGATTTCCGCGTAGTTTTGTTTAGTCGCGAATAGACACGATGGGCTTTGAGGATGACGGTCTGTTCAGGATTTTTGAATGAAACTTTGATGTAGAAATTTTCTTCGTTCTGAATCGCGTATGTTTTCGGCGTTATCACGCAGATTCCGTGAATGCTTGCATCCAAAATTACGCACGGCTGAATGATTTTCGCCCCCTGCGTGAAGACGCTTTGCTCCAATGTGGAAAGTCCGAACACATCCGCTTTTTCCTTTCCGATTTTGATTCGCTCTTCCTTTCTTCTTCCTAAAGATTCAAATTTCGCTTCCATTTCGGAAATCATCGTTAAAAATGCGCAAAGCCGCTTGTCGTCGTTTTGTTTTTCGGGCAGAACCTCACACCAATCCTCCCCGGAGTCATGGATTCTTGCGAAAAGCGTGCTTCCTTCTTCTTCCTGAAAAGTGACAAGGAATGAGATTTTTTCGCCACGTGGAAAGTCAATTTTTTGCGGGAGCGAGAATGTCCACACGCCTTTTTCAACTCTCTCCAAAAAGCAAAGCAGGTTTTCGCTATCTTTTTTGAGAGAGATTGATGTTACTTTTAGATGTTCCAGGATTTCTTTCGTGATTTTCATTTTATCCTCTTTGCGCGGATTGCGTTCCGTTCCTTTTTGGTGAGTTGCAGGAGTTTCTTCTTCGTGAATTTTTCCCAGAGAAGCGCGATGTCGCTCCGATGTGCCTCGCTTTGCTGAATGAGCGCGGAAAGCCTGTACCAGAAAATGAGTGGGAGCGAGAAAACTTTATGTTCGTCGTTTTGTTCGTCGGTGAGAATGTAGAGGACGCGTTTCAAGTCGTCGATTTTTCGACCTTGGGCGATGAAAATAAGGCAGAGTTTTTCGTTCACGCCAGGAAGAATGATTGCCTCGCCGTCCTTTTCGTTCTGCCAGCCCGTCACGATGTATGCGCGTCGAAAGCCGGTGAATGTGTAGAAAAGAACGAACACTGTTCCCCCGCCGAATTTGAAATGCACGAAGTCCGCACCGTCGTCCACATGGGGAATGTCGCTGAGAGAGCCTTTTGCGAAAAGCGTATAGGGAAGTCGTTTTGCGTACGGAACGGTGACCGTGACATTATAGCGCATGATTTATTATTGTATAATATTTAAAAAATTGCAAATAATTGATTATAATTCTACAAAAACTATTGCATTTTTTATAATTTGTAATAAAATATTGTTGTTGTTACAAATAACAACAATCCTCGTATGAGGATGAGAATCTCAGAACATTTTCCAGTTCCTTAATGGCTTCCGTTTGGACTCCTAAAGCGGTCGCTGGGGCGGAAAATGTCGAAAAAAAGGAGGTATCGCAATGCCAGATACCCAGAATTTTAATGTTTCAAAGAAAGACTTTGCGAGATATTTTATCGCCTGTCAAAGAGCCAACCTTATCAAGAACGGTCTTGAAAATGAGACCGCGCCGTTTCTTCCGAAGGATATCAGGACAAGGACAGCCGCAGATGGCGGCATTACTTTTGTCGGTCAGCTTTCACCGCAGCCCATCTTCCATGCGACTTCGGGAATGCCGCTTGATGCGAAAGAAATGATACCTGCCATTCTTCTTAAAACAGAGAGAGGCTTTGAATCAAATGTTGTCGGCTCTTACGGCACGATGAAGAAAGCGCAAACTGCAATAAAAAAAGGTGAAAAAGGAGTCGGGCATCTTTTTCAAGGCAAGGACAAGCAGAATCATTCCGCAAACTATTATTTCCCCGAGCAGACGAAGCAGCCCGAACGCTTGCAGGACTACGCGCAGAAAAACATGAAATGGGAGCAGCGGCTCAGTAACGAAACATTTCAAATCACATCGCCCGAAATCGAGGAATATCTCGGCACGTATGTAGCCGCTTGCAGGAGCGGTGCAAATGTCGAGGTTTCTTCGGATATTGCGACACAATTCAAGGAAAAGATGCTCGCCGTGTGTGACAACGAATTGAAACGGACAAGTGCCGTAAGAGATCCCGCGATTCCGAAGATGTCGGATTTGCTTTTCAATGCCAACATAAAAGCCGTTGAAATCTGCAAGAACCGCGAAAAAGAGCTTGGTATCGGACAGGAGCAAAAACAAAAACCGCAGGAACACGAACGCAATCAGAGCGTAGAACGATAAAAATTTCCGAATGAGTTATCCACATTTCCCACAATCCTACAGGCTTTTTGATGAGCCTTCCGTCATGTGGAAAATGGTGGATAACTCTTTTTTTAAGGAGCGATTCAACATGAAACTTGAAATTTTTAAATCATCTTACGGCTACGATAATTTCCGCATGAGCGGCGGAAAGCCCACCGAAGAAATGCTCAACTATCTCAAAGAGAACGGCTACCGCTGGTCTGGGAAAAACAAATGCTGGTATCCCGCTACGAGCGAGGCGAAAGCGGCGAACCTACATGAGGATTTTGTCACTCATTTTAAGGAAACATTTTTTCCCGAAGAAGAAGCGAGCCAACCCGATTGGCTGAAAGCGTGGAACGAACGGGCAGAAGACGACAGTCACTTGAATCGCGGCATGTATGACAATGATTCAGACCAAGAAATCCTCGCCGTCGGTGCAGACGGGGACGCGGCTGACAGAGAGATCGAAGCAGTACAAAAAGATGAGCGCATCGTTTACCTTGAAGATTTGATTGCCGAACTTCGCGAGGGGCAGAGGCGCGACCAAGAGAAAATCGCACAGCTTGAAGACGCGCTCCAAGAAAAGAATAACGCCGATGAAGTCTCTGCATACGAAGCGGAGCAAGAGCAGATTGAGAGCGAAGCCGAGTGGGAGAAAGAAAACGCCCTGACGGACGATGAAGAAAATGCAATCATCGGAAAATCTCAGAAAGTAAAAGAGAATTTAAGCGTTTCGCCCGAAGAACTCTCGCTCGCGAAATCCGTGCCTCCGAGTGCGCAATATGACAGAACGCTAAGGCTCGCGCAGGGCGAGGAGAGCGAATTCTTCAAGAAAACGCTGAAAGACATCGCAAGGAGAGTTGAGGCCGCACCGAAAATCGGCGGAACGGACGGAGCGGAGCAGCATCCGATTGTCTTGCGCTACTTTCATCCAAGCGGAAGTGAAACGCTCGTCACCGAAATCGGCAAAAACGGGGAGGCTTACGGCTATCAGGTTCTGAACGGCGACTATGAGATGAGCGAGTGGGGCTATATCGACCTGAACGAAATCAAGGGCATTAGCGGAATAGAAGTTGATCTCCATGTTCCCGACGGAATGACGGTGGAGAAGTGGCTGTATCAGGAATCGCCCGAAAATTTTCCGCAATACGCAAAGTTCGCTGGAAACGAGACGCTGCATAATGAGACTGTCACAAATGATGATGAGATTTCTGCGGCAAAAGACATTTCTTTCGCAATCTATCAGGTAAAAGAAACTGCGGACGAGCTTGCGACTGAAGATGA